>JAUCGN010000078.1 GCA_030378125.1 Thiotrichales bacterium HSG1
AGTATCTGCTTGTTGTTTTTTTTGACGAGTAAACTGAATAAAATTACCCTTTAGCTCCGCTCCAACTTCATAGTTAGCAAGCACCTGAATGGTTAAATTATAAAGTTCTGTTGGAGTTTGAGATTCATTGATCCGTAAAGTAACCAAATCTTTCTTACGACTCACATCTTTATCCATTTCAAAGGACAAATTCAACAAGTTACCAAATATTTCATTAATAAAAGCCGGCAAAGGTAAACTCTCAATATTGACAGCTACTCGCTTATTATTTTTAAAAAATGGGATTTCAATATCACTAATTGTAGCCGAAGTTTTCTTACGAGATGGTGGAGATGGCAATGATTGAAAACTAGTACTAGTAGTTGGATTAACAGTTGGTTTAGGAGAAATTTTTGTCGATTTTTTAGGCAATTCAACGGTTGGTTTACGTAAAGGTTCGGGTAAAGTAATTTTATCTTTTGGTTTAGGGGTTGAGCAGCTTATAAGAGTTAAAATAATTAATATATATAGTTTTTTCATTTAATTAAAATTTTATGGTTTATCTCAAAAGGAACGAGCCAAATGGCAATGGTATTTTAAAATGGTAGGGCAAAATAATCAAGCCAATCAGAAATATTTCTTAATTATTAAGATAATTGTGGCCAAAACAAATAATCGTGTAGGTCTTTTGGTAGTATGTTAGGCTTTGTTAGTTATTTGGGGTAGCATTATAATCATCAACTTTAGGATCATCCCAATCTCCATTTATATGATATTGCTTGTTTATAACTGATTTTAGCTCTTTTTGCAAGGCTTCTTGAACTATGATCCCAACTGCTGCTCCTCCAAGTCCTGATGCTAAAGCACCTATGATTGGTATGGGAGTAGAAAAATGTGGGTATATGGTAGCAATTTGATCAAGTTTTTTATTTACTAAATCACTTGAGCCTGAAATTTTAACTTGTGCTGCTGGACCTTGAATAATAAACTGCTTAGTATGGGCTATACCCTTCTTAATAAAGAAATTTCCGACTATAGTATCAAAACCAAAACCTTTTTCAAACACATCTCTGAAGTCTAAACTTAAACGCCGTGGTAGAGAATATACATCAATCAAACCTAAAACTCGACCTATTCCCGGTTCAACTTTCACAATGTTACCAGCCGTAGTTATAATATTCAAAGTTCCAACTAAGTTTGTGCTGTTCACTGCATGAGGAGCGTCAAACCAATAAGAATTAAGGTTAATTTTAATAGCACTGCCAACAATTGGTGGTTTGGAAAGACCGAACTGTTGTAACATAAGACCAATATCATCACTATTCAAAGTGGCTTTTAGGCGAGTTTGATGCTGTCCCACTACATAACGCCATTGCCCTTTAGCTCGTAACTTCATAGCAGGTGAACTAGCATTCAAATTGATTTTGAGACCATCATCGCTTGGTTTAGTAGATAATTTGACTTTACCTAAGTTAATATCACCAATTTTTAACGAGTTACATTTAACAGATAAAATTGGCAGGTCATGTGGATTGGGTGGTGAGGTCTTTGAACTATCTGTTGTGGTTTTTGTATCCTCTGTAGTCTCCGGGATTGAAAGAATTAATTTGTTAAATTTTATAACAACTTTATCCGGATTAAATTTTATTTGGCCTTCAATTTTATCACTGTTTATCGTGGCTTGCCATACGGAAGGGTTGTATTTAGCTTGTAATTTAATCTTAGAAAGCTGTTGTCCGGCAAACTCTAATTGCTTTAAATCAAAATCCAATGTAGTTGGTAATCTATAACTTGTTTCTGAATTAGATGAACCGGTTTGCAAGCTATCCATCCAATCAGTTATTGATAAATTTGGTAATGAACCTTGTACTTTTAGTATTTGTTGTTTAGGTAACTGAGCTAATTTAGTTCCAAAAATTAAGTTACCACGTTCTATCTCGTTTTGCTTCACGCTGATGACATTATTGAGTACCTTTCCATAAGAAGAACGAATTAGTATTTCATTATTGGGATTGATATGTAATTTAGCTATTAATGGCTTTGATTTAACAGTATTTTTACCTATTGGACTTGGTAATTTAATTGCCATACCATTTAAGTTACTTTGTATGTCTATGTCAATATAATTATTTTTGGAGTTATTGGGCAAGTCTGCCGTTATATATAGGGGAGTACTGCCGGATAGACGAGATAGTATTGGATGATGCGAAGTATTAGAACGAAAAATTAAGTTTGACAGCAATTTTGGAGTGATATTAGTTTGAGCTTTTATAATGGTACGGGCTTGACTGTTTTGTGAAATAGAAAGTTTAATTGGTGTATCATACAGTTTTCCAACAATTTTTTTAGCAAAAATACGCTCATTTATGAACTTTAACCGTCCATTGATATCGGTTACTTTTATATCAAATTTTTTGTCATATAAAGTTGTATCACTAAGATTAAGCTTGGCTTTTGTATCTAAATTAGTCCCATCTAATGGTATGGATAAGTCTAGGTTTAATCCAAATTGTCCTTGTATATTAAATTGATCCAGTTGAACAGTATCGGCCAGTGAAGTGTGTTCAACAAAATGGAGACCGTTGGATATACTGCTTTTAGTATTAACCGTAACATCAATAACTGTAGCATTGAACAAGTCATCTATCGTTACTCGCAATGGCTTATACAACTTTAACTTGAGACTTTTGCCTCGTTTGGCTATAACTGTTAAATTTTGGTTTTTAATCATAATCTTACCTTGAGATTGGGTAAGAATTGGCCAATCGTCAACATATTTGATTGAAGCATTTTTAAAATCAGTTTCAAGTTCAAACTGTTCCAATAAATTATTGATTGTGCCGTTAATTAACATTTTAGTATTGGTCAAATCGCCCTTGAGTTGAGATTTTTTAAACCACTTAATAATTCCAAATAGCTTTCTGTCGGGTAAATAAGACGGTATTTTTTCCAGTTGGGCATTTTCCAAACCCACAATTAAGTCAATGTTAGGAGCATTTCCAGTTAGAGGAACTGTTAAATTACCATCAAGTTGAATTTTAGTTTGTTGCTCAAAAACTTGCAATTGTTGTATAGTCAAAGTTTGATTTTGCCAAATTAATTTTCCTTGTAAACTATTTAATTCTAATGGCTTACTATACAAATCTGGTAAATCAAGTTTAATATCCCCTTGTTTAACAGTAAAACTGCTCTTACGGTTCTCCATGTCCAGTTCAACATCCAACTCACCAGCCAAGTCTTGCACGGTCATTTGGTTAAAATCATTCACCTGATAATTATTAAGATTCACCTGTTCAACCAATGCCTTAGCTTTAAATCTTAGTTCATTACCAATACCTTGCACAAAAAGTTGGGCAGTATTGAGTTTGCCAGTCAATTTAGCAGCAGTTAATTGTTGGGCAATGTTTTGATCTGGAATATGTTTCAGCAAATTTTCCAACCGGTTATCTTTGACTGTTACCAATAAGTCAATTTTGGATTTATCGTCAACTGTACCAGCAACTTGTAACGGTATTCCATTCAACCTTGCTTGCAAATTTTTAGTGCTTACTTGCCAACGTTTTAGATCGAGACTACCATTGACTTTAGTAGCAATAACAGATAGATCGGTTGGAACTATTGTAGCTCGCTCAATATCTAATTGACCAACTCCAGAATTTATAGTTAAATGTCCAGAAAAATTACGAACTTTTGCTTGCTGTAATTCCAAGATTAAGTTGGAAAAATTAGCTTCTATTTGCAGGCTGTCTTTATGAGACCACTTGACATCATACAAATTACCCTTTACTACAGATAAATTTTCATTTAACTTGGGAATTTCAATTGAGGCTAATTTAAATAAATTTTCTAAGGATAAGTAATTAATTTGTCCACTAAAATCATGGATAGCAAAATTTGTATTTGGCAACTTAACTGATGGCATTATCAATGCGATAACTGGTTGTAGAGTTTCAGGGGGAATGAAAGTTAGTTTTAATTCATGGTCAAACCATTGTTCTGAATCAGCTATTTTTTGTTTAATCGTTGTTTGCCAAGTTTCATCAGCCTGTTGTTGAATTTGGATATTGCCAGTTATCAACTGTGGAATTAACTGAGAATATTGTAATTTTTCAATTTTAAACTGTCCATCAATATTTACCAAGTGATTTTTAATAAAAAATAAACTATTAAATTCCAATGATTTAGCTCGTAATTTTTGGATTGAATGATCTGGTAAATCAACTTTACCAATCAATTTAGTAGTATTATTTTGCCTACTTACAGAGAGGTTTAGATCGGAAAAAGTCAATGCTGGTGAGTTTGTTTCTAGCCAAGTAAGTGAGTCAACTTGTAAAACAATATGAGGTTGTTTGATAAACCATGATAAATCAGTTGGTTGTTCGGAATTGTTAGTTATGTTTAAACCAACTAGTTTAATCGTTCCATCTTGTTCATGACTGATAGCAAATTTACTACCTTCGATAATTATGGAGTTAGTTATAACTTGCCATTGCAACAATGATTGCCATAAATTTAGCACAATTTCAACATTATTTATTGTAATTGCTGGTTTTTTACCATTTTCATCTAATAACTGTAATTGTTGCAATACTATGGTTGGGTTGGTATCAGTCCAATAGGTTTCAATAGTTTCTATATTAACGGTTTGTCCAACAATCGCACTAATCTTGTATTCAATTTGAGCTTTATGATCTGGCAACTTGGCAAATAAAATCATTACCAATATTATTATCAGACCAAATAGAAATATCAGCCATAGTAGGATTTTATTAGTAATCATTAGATGAAATATATTAAGGAAAATTGGATATAAAGGTTATATCTCAAAGCACCTTAACTAAAGAGGATTTATTTGATAAAAGTACTCATCACTAATGTACGCCGAAATATTAAGAAAGTTATTTTAGACAACATTGATAAATTATTATTACAAATAACATTCTATAATTAATACCTTCGCCAATGTCAAAGTTCGTTGTTTCAGGAATAAGATACAATTTCCAAAAACCAATACAGTACAATAGTTTCGGGAAATATGCTTCACTCCATTCCTGAAACAAATATCCAATTGGCGATGGTTGGTAATCGAAACAGTTTGTGTGCCACCGTAACTTGTGTGGTAACTCAGGTTAAATTAGGATTAATTTATGAATATGGAGACCATAATTAAGGATATTCACATTTTATTCCGGGGATAAGTTCGACTTATTTTCGACTAAAGACTCCAACCATTCAGCAATAATTTTTATTTCCTGCTCAGTTACATCAGATAAAACACCCTGCATGGCTGCACTGTTACCATTATTACGTTTACCACTTTTAATATCTTTCATTTGAGTAAATGAATAGTCCTTATCCTGACCAGCTAGTTTAGGATAAATCGGCAAACTTGGACTTTTTGTATCATCACCATGACAGGTATTACAAGACTTGCTCTTAAACAGTTCAGCACCTTTGGTGTTTTTAAACTCATCCTCAATTAAATCTATCGGTAAAGTTTCTAACCACTCTGCAATTAATTCTATTTCACGGTGATCAACTATAATAGTACCACGCATAACGATGCTATAACCATTGGTACGCAAACCATTTTTAATGTCATCTATTTGAGCGATAGTATATTCTTTATTTTGACCGGCTAGTTTTGGGTATTGTGGTTGACTGGGAATATTAGCATTTTCACCATGACAGGCAACACACCCCTTATCCACATATAATTTTGCACCGTCAGGACCGGCTTTAGGTATTCCATTATTTGCCAATGCCATATCACTAAAACCAATCATAAGCATAATAGCAAGACTCAAAATAAATATATTCATTTTTCCAATTCCTAATTAAAAACTATAACTTATCTAACTCATCTTGAGCGTATTCATCACCTTGTTCAGTAGCTCTTAGCAACCATGCTTTCGCTTCAGACAAATCCTTCACCACTCCTTGCCCTTTTTTATACATTATTGCTAAATTAACTTGAGCATCAGTATTATTTTGTAAGGCAGATTTTTGATACCATTCAACAGCTTTAACAAAATTCTGTGCTATCCCATCACCTTCATAATACATCAAACCCAAGTTATTTTGTGCCTTATCATGCCCCTGTTTGGCAGCTTTTTTAAACCATATAACCGCATCGGAAAAACTTTGTGGTAATCCTAAACCGTCATAATACATTAAACCTAACTTAAATTGACTTTCAACCAAATTTTGTTGAGCTGCTTTATGATACCATTCGGCTGCTTTAACAACATCTTGTATTATTCCTTGTCCATTTTCATACATCATACCCAAATTCAGTTGAGCCTTAGCATAATTTTGGTCAGCAGCTTTAGTATACCAGCGTATTGCTTGAGAAAAATCTTGTTCCACACCAGTGCCACTTAAATACATACTACCTAAGGCATTTTGAGCCGCAAGGTAATTTTGGTCAGCAGCTTTGTTAAACCACATAAATGCTTGTTCAAAATCTTGTTCCATTGGTTCACCCTGATAATACATTGCTCCCAAATAAAACTGACCTCTTGCATCTCCGTTAGTAGCAGCTTTTTGATACCATTGTGATGCTTGAACTACATCTTGTTCCACACCTTGACCATTATAATACAGCTTACCCAAGCTTGTTTGGGATTGAGCATTTTTCTGAGATGCTGCTTTTTGATACCATAACAGTGCCACTTTAAAATTTGGTTTTTGTCCAGTTTCATATATAAAACCAAGGGTTTGTTGAGCTTTAGAATTACCTAAAGCAGCAGCTTGACGACTCCATTTTTTAGCTTTCAACAAATCCTTAAAGCCATCAGATAAATACAGTTCTCCCAAGTTAGCTTGAGCTTCAACATGACCTTGAGTGGAAGCACCTAAAAACCATTGTTCAGCTTTTTCCAAGTCTCGTACTACTCCCTGCCCATTTTTGTACATATTTCCAAGGGTATTTTGGGCATCAGCGATATTGCGAACTGCTGCCTTGTGATACCATAAAGAAGCTGTAGTTAGATTTTTCTCAACTCCTATACCATTGTAATACATTACTCCGAGTTGATATTGGGCTTTAGCGTTGTCGGCATCTTTTTTAAATAACGGTATTGCTTTGGCGTAATTTTTACTCTCATAATATGCCATACCGCGCTCAAAATGGTTGCCAATGTTACTACTGTAATACCAATATGCAGTTATACCAACCAATGTGAATATAACGGCTGTTAATATTTTATTAAACATCTTTCTAACCTGTTTTAAAGTAATTGAAAACAATTTTTGGAGTAAGAATATTTCTTAAACTCAAAAATCTATTTCATTATTCAATTCTTTATCCCACTCAACACCATTGTTAGTGGTTGAATTATCCTTGGTAACTTCAATATTTTTATTTAGCAGAAAATTTTAATAGGATACTAGAAATATTATTTTCTGTCAGTAAAGCTCTAGTTTGATTAAGCTTTTTCAAATTAGTAAAAGGTCCGATCTGCACTCTATAACCATATTCAGTGCTACTAAACTTTGTTTGAACAACATTAGTTGATATACCAAGGGAAAATAAATATTTTTTTAATCCTTCAGCTTCTTTTTTGCCTTTAAACAAACCAACTTGTAGCAAATATTCACCTTTAACAGTTATTTCTAAAGGCTCTTTTTTATCACTTTCATTGTCACTTTTTGTCGGAATTTTAATTTCATGACCGGGCAATATATCGTAAAAATCAAACCGATCAGGATTATTATCCTTAGGGTTAGAAGAATCAGCCACTGGTGGAACCGATATTGTTGGTGAAGTCTGAGTTTGTTCAGGTGGCAAACTATGAGGAGCAAATTCCTTTAAATAGACTAAAAAAGAAATTAAAATACCTATAACTATTCCAGCCAATAACCATGCCCATCCAGATGGGCAATCAGCAGAATCATGATTTGAAGACAAA
>JAUCGN010000079.1 GCA_030378125.1 Thiotrichales bacterium HSG1
GTTGGAAAAGAAACCTAACAAATCGTATTGAACGCTTTAACTGTACCATGAGACAACGAATTTCACGTCTGGTTCGGAAAACTTTTTCCAAAAAGCTTTCAAATCATGTTGGAGCTATTTGGTACTTCATTCATCACTATAATGCTAATATTGTTTAATTTTATACTAACACTACTTTGTTCAGGACTACCCAAAATTTCAAGAAATGCCGCTTCGCTTAACTATTTCTTCAAATTTAAGAACTCTCACCTAGTCGTGGACTACTCAACCTCGGCTTCGCCTCTCCATGTCTCGCAGCGAGAACTATCCAATTTATTCATATATTTTCATGAATTCTGTTAATTAGCCTTGAAAAGTTGATTTATGTCATTAAAATATGTTATTCGTTAACCAAATTTTATTGCCAAAAAGTTACAAATATAGGGATTCCCAATAATGAACGATTAATTGTTAAATTCAAAACAAATAGCAATCGGTTGTTTGGTATTGTTGTAATCTATACAATTTAGGTAACTACCATAGGATGATGGTGATAAAATTTAATATTTAATTTAACAGAGGATATTTTAATGGGTGTATTAGTTGGACGTGAAGCTCCAGATTTTACTGCTTCAGCAGTTTTAGGTAACGGTGATATTATTGCCGATTTTAACTTCAAAAATACGGTTAAAGATAAGTATGCAGTAGTATTTTTCTATCCATTAGATTTTACCTTTGTTTGTCCAACTGAGTTAATTGCTTTCGATAAACGCTTAGCAGCATTCAAAGAACGTAATGTTGAAGTTATAGGTGTTTCCGTAGATTCACAATATGTTCATAATGCATGGCGGAACACTCCAGTTGAACAAGGTGGAATTGGAGCGGTTGGTTATACTTTAGTGGCCGATTTAACTCACGCTGTGGCTAAAGCCTATGATGTAGAGACACCTAATGGTGCTGTAGCTTTTCGTGGTTCATTCTTGATTGATAAACAAGGTGTGGTGCGTCATCAAACAGTCAATGATTTAGGTTTAGGACGTAATATAGATGAAATGTTGCGTATGATTGATGCTTTGCAATTTAACGAAGAACATGGAGAAGTTTGTCCAGCAGGTTGGAATAAAGGTGAATCTGGTATGGAAGGCTCACCGAAAGGAGTTGCTGATTATTTGAGCAAGCATTCTCAGAAATTGTAAGTTATCTTTATTTCCCACATTTGGCATCTTACCGTAGGGGCAATCCTTTATGGTTGCCCTTAATAACAGTGATGTTTGATGTGGGGATATATTATAAATGGGGATTAAGCACTAAAGCATAAATTATCGAATATTTTTAAAATATAACCATTTGTTCTTTAATTAATTTTCAAAAAGTTATGCTTCAGTACTTACCTAAATTATATATCCACGTTCTTCATGGAGAGCAATATCCAATCCTTCAGTTTCTTGTTCTTCAGTAACTCGTAAGCCAATAGTTAAATCAATAAGTTTAAGGATAATAAAACTAACCACTACAGTGAAAGCAATAGTTACAACGACCCCAATAATTTGAGCTATAACTTGGTCACTCATAGTCACATTGCCATCACCAAAACCAGTACCACCTAAACTAACAGCAGCGAATATTCCAGTCAAAATAGCACCTATAATTCCACCTACTGCATGAACTCCAAATACATCTAAGGAATCATCATAATCAAAGATATATTTAACTTTAGTCGCAGATAAGAAACATAAGCCCCCAGTTATCAAGCCGATTGCCATCGCACCCATTGGGCCAACTGAACCAGAAGCTGGAGTTATAGCAACCAAACCAGCAACAGCCCCAGAAGCAATACCTAACATACTTGGTTTACCATGTGACATCCATTCACTGAACATCCAAGCTAATGCTGCGGTTGCAGTGGCAATTTGAGTGACCGCCATCGCCATACCAGCAGTGCTATTAGCAGCTAACTCACTACCAGCATTGAAACCGAACCAACCTACCCATAACATGGAAGCCCCAATCATAGTCAAGGTTAAATTATGAGGAGGCATAGCAACTCGTGGATAACCTTTTCGCTTGCCTAACATAATGGCAGCCACTAAACCAGCAACCCCAGCATTTATATGTACTACCGTACCACCAGCAAAGTCTAATATTCCATAGTTGTCTAGCCAACCTCCACCCCACACCCAATGACAAATTGGAGCGTAAACAAAAGTTGCCCATAAAGTCATAAATATCAACATAGCTGAAAACTTCATCCGTTCAGCAAATGCACCTACTATTAGGGCGGGAGTGATAATTAAAAAAGTCATTTGAAAGGTCAGGAATACGGTTTCTGGGATAGTCCCGTGTAATGAATCAACTCCCACTCCAGCCAAAAATACTTTATCTAATCCACCGATAACAGCATTCATGGAGCCACCATCGGTAAATGCTAAACTGTATATATATAACACCCAAAGTATAGTCATTAAAGAAGTGATAGCAAAACATTGCATTAACACTGATAGGACATTTTTACTGCGTACCATACCAGCGTAAAACAAAGATAAACCTGGAATGGTCATAAACAACACTAATGCCGTTGCAGTCAACATCCATGCGGTATCACCTGAACTTAAAGAGCTTTCTGCAAAAGATACTGAAGGAAAGAGTACTAATAAGTATAAGAATTTTATCATGTAAACAACCTCTTATAAAGCTTCTTCGCCAGTTTCACCAGTACGAATCCTAATTGTCTGTTCTAAGTCATACACAAAGATTTTACCATCACCAATTTTATTGGTATTAGCAGATTTAGTAATAGCATCAATAACTTGTTCAACTTGTTCTGCACTAACAGCTGCTTCGATCTTTACTTTTGGCAAAAAATCAACCACATATTCAGCCCCACGATACAATTCAGTATGACCTTTTTGTCGACCAAAACCCTTAATTTCAGTTACAGTAATACCTTGAACTCCAATTTCTGACAAAGCTTCACGCACATCATCAAGTTTAAAAGGCTTAATAATGGCTGTTACCATTTTCATACATAAATCTCCCAAAAAATTTTCAATGTTAACATAATATCACAATGCTTTAGCCAATGAAAGATTCGTTTTAAGTACTATTTTTTATGATCTCTTCCGAGTTACATATTGGATAATTCATTATTTAGGACTATCAAAATATATACATAGATAGAGTACATCTTTCTGTTGGTGGATGACTCATGTTATAATATTATTGCAAATGCATAAGTTATACATTATCAACCTTTGGTACTTGACGAGTTTTTAAATGTAATTCTTTTAACTGAGCTTGACTAGCTTCCGAAGGAGCAGAAGTTAGTAGACAACTAGCTGTTTGAGTTTTTGGAAAAGCAATAACATCTCGAATTGAACCAGCACCACACATCAGCATTACCAAACGATCCATGCCGAAGGCAATTCCACCATGAGGAGGACAGCCATATTTTAATGCTTCTAACAGAAAGCCAAATTTTTCCTGAGCTTCTTCTTCTTCAATACCTAATGCTTTAAAGACCGCAGACTGCATACCCTGATTGTGGATACGGATAGAACCACCACCAATTTCATTACCATTTAACACCATATCGTAAGCTCGAGACAAACAAGTTTTCGGATTTGCTGTCAAATCTTCTGGTTTGGTAACATTTGGGGCAGTAAAAGGATGATGGAGAGCAGTTAGACTCTTTTCCTTTTCATCCCAGTCAAACATAGGATAATCCACTACCCACAAAGGTTTCCAACCAGTTTCAATTAAATCTAAATCTTCACCCAGTTTTATTCGTAATGCCCCCAAAGCTTCATTAACAATTTTAGCATCGTCAGCACCAAAGAAAATAATATCTCCAGTCTTGGCTTTAGTCCGTTCTAATAGTTTTTCTATCGCATCATCTGGTAAGAATTTAAGAATTGGTGATTGTAATCCTTCTCGTCCAGCTGTAATGTCATTGATTTTAATATAAGCTAAACCTTTAGCACCGTAAATTCCCACAAATTTAGTATAATCATCAATTTGCTTACGAGTTAACATAGTTGCACCATCAGGTACGCATAATGCAGCTACTCTGCCGTTAGGATCATTAGCCGGTTTAGAAAAAACCTTAAACTCTACTTTCGACATAAAGTCATTAACATCAGTTAGTTGTAGAGGAATTCTTAAATCAGGTTTATCACTTCCATAACGCTGCATAGCTTCAGCAAAACTCATAACTGGAAATGGTTCAGCCAACTCTTCATTGAGTATTTCTTCAAATAATTGACGTATCATTGTTTCCATTAAATTGCGAATGGTAACTTCATCAATGAATGACATCTCAATATCCAATTGAGTAAATTCAGGTTGTCGATCAGCCCGTAAATCCTCATCTCGAAAACAGCGCACAATTTGATAATAACGTTCCATACCTGACATCATCAATAATTGCTTAAACAACTGTGGTGATTGTGGCAAAGCAAAAAATTCACCCGCATGAGTTCGACTAGGAACTAAATAATCTCTAGCTCCTTCTGGAGTTGCTTTGGTTAACATTGGAGTTTCAATTTCTAAAAACCCTTGTTCATCCAAAAACTTATGCATAAAACTATTAACTTTAGCCCTTAGTTGTAAACGTTCCTGCATTTCAGGCCGCCGCAAATCTATATACCTGTATTTTAATCGTTTATCTTCACTAACTTCATGGGCTTCGTCTAAGTGGAATGGAGGAGTTTCTGAAGCATTTAAAATTTCAATATCTGTTACTATTACTTCAACTTGTCCGGTTGGTAAATCTGGATTAGCAGTATCTTCTGGACGTTGTTGAACTTTGCCTTTAACTCGCAATACATATTCATTGCGTACCTGTTCAGCTATGGTAAAAGCTTGTTTTGTCAACGGATCAAATACGATTTGAACGATGCCTTCTCGATCGCGCAAATCAATGAAAATAATTCCACCATGATCACGGCGATGATTTACCCAACCACATAAGGTAACTTCTTTATTTATAAGTGATTCATTTAAATATCCACAATAGTGGCTACGCATATCTATTTCCATGTTAGTCAGTAGTACAAGATGGACAACAACCCCCGGTTCCACATGCAGGTGCTGGTGGAGCTTCTGATTTTTTGTCGGCATAATCTGTTTTATACCAACCAGAACCTTTCAGATGAAAAGCTGCTGCTGATACTAACTTTTTGAGGCTATCTGCTCCACAGCTTGGGCATTTTACCAATGGTCCATCACTCATTTTTTGTATAGTTTCAAATTTATGTTCGCATTCATTGCAAGCATACTCGTAAATAGGCATATTTATCTCCAATTGTTTAATTTGTAATTTCAGTAAATATCAAGATAAATCTTGAACTCCAAGTGTCATAATTGTAAGTGATTAATCTTAAATTAGTGACAGTTAATCAAGAATTTGGGAACTAGTTTGGACTAGCATAACCCAAATTATTTTTTAAATTCATCCAAAATAAATATCTTCACTAGTCACCTAATTGTTTCGGGAATGGAGCGAAATAGATTTTCCTAAACCTTAATGTGTTACTTGATTTTCGGGAAATCGTACCTCATTCTCGAAACAACTAATTTCAACATTAGCGAAGGTATTAAAAATAATAGTGAGTAACTAATCCAAGGAAAATAATTGCACCAAACCAATGATTATTCAAAAAAGCCTGTAAACATTTGCTAGGTTTACGATCCTTAATTAGCCACTGTTGGTAGAGTACTAAGACAAAGCCAGCTAATAAGCTTAAATTATATAAATTACTAAATTCAAGCTGTTGTCCTATCCAAAATAGGATTAATAATACTCCGATATGCAAGTTAGCAATAATAATTTTGTCAGCATTTCCAAACAAAATAGCAGTTGATTTAACTCCTATTAGTAAATCATCTTCACGATCTACCATCGCATACAAAGTATCATAAGCCACTGTCCATAATAAATTAGCTGCAAATAACCACCATGCCAGTATAGGAATTGTACCAGTTTGGGCCGCAAATGCCATTGGAATTGACCAACTAAAAGCTATGCCTAAGTAGGCCTGTGGCAAATGGGTGTAACGTTTCATAAATGGGTAAGTTATGGCCAAAAATACTGCTACTATGGATAGCATGACCGTCAAAAAATTCATTAATAAAACTAGACCAAATGCCAATAGACATAATATGACAAACAATGTCAGAGCCTCAAACTCAGTGACCCGTTTAGTTGCTAGTGGTCTATCATTAGTGCGGTGTACATGAGGATCAATGTTGCGATCTGCATAGTCATTAATAACACATCCAGCAGAACGCATTAATATGACTTCTAAAACAAATACGATGGTTATCAATACATTAGGATAACCGTTGCCGGCAATCCACAATCCCCATAAGGTAGGCCACAATAACAGATAAATTCCAATGGGGCGGTCCAACCGCATTAATAAAATATATTGATAAAATTGATTCATGACTATTCCAAAATTACCAGCAATACCTCAGTTATAAACCACTTAATACGTTTGAATTTTATTAAAAAATATGCTAAGGTTGGGGGTTAAATCATTTTATATATTAAAACCTATCCTAAATTATAACACATGTTTTATTTACCCCTGTACATAATATATTCGTTGCCACTTATCGTCAGTTTTTACTTTAGTTATGACCAAAATTTGGTTTGGCTGTTAAGTTCCCTAGCATTTTTGTTACTAACATCTATAACCATCTTAGCTTCAACCACTAATTTAAAAAACAAGTGGATAGCATTTGGAACTGCATCATTATTGCTATTTTCGATTTATATATTTGAGGTAATTCAATTAGTTTCATTCTATTTACAAGGTGAAGGATTCAATACCAGATTCTTTTTTCATTTCACACTCAACACCGTTCAGGAAACGTGGAATGTTTATCCAGCATTAACAATTGCTATATTATTAATATTTATAATTTTTATCATTACTATCTACATAAATATAATAAAATTTAAACACAGTAAAGTTTGTCTACCTCGGTACTCCATATTTGCTATTATTCTCATTATTCCATTGTTGGATTCAGCAGTCAAAAGCTTCATGTACGAACAATTAGTTGAGCCAATAAATACCTCTGAATTTGACATTTCTAAGTTATCGGAATTGGGTCTTAATAGTGATGCAATTACACCAAAAAGATTGAGTGCTACTGCGGGTAAAAATTTGGTCTTCATCTATTTAGAAAGTTTGGAAAGTATTTATTTGGAGGAAACAATTTTTCCGGAATTAACTCCTAACATAAAGAACTTTATAACAACTGGTTTATCGTTTACCAATATGTATCAAACCAATGGAACCGGTTGGACAATTGCAGGTATTGTATCTTCTCAATGTGGTACTCCATTATTAGACAACAACAGTATTGCAAATGGTAACGACATACTTCAAGCTGATCTTTTGGTTAATGCTATCTGTTTAGGTGATGTGCTAAACAAAGCTGGTTATGTGCAAGAATATATGGGTGGTGCTTCTGGTAAATTCGCTGGTAAAAAGAGCTTTTTTAACAATCATAAATACGATAAAATTAGTGGGTTAAATGATTTAGTAACAGATAATAATAGTTATGGCTGGGGAATTTATGATGATGCTCTGTTTCAAATAGCGGCTAAAAAATATGTCCAACTTGCTGATAATAATAAACCTTTTAACTTAACTTTGCTTACCTTAGATACTCACCATCCTGAAGGCCGTCCATCTCCTTCTTGTAAGGCTTATGCTCATCGGGACGATAGTATTCTTAATGCCGTTTACTGTACCGATCAACT
>JAUCGN010000457.1 GCA_030378125.1 Thiotrichales bacterium HSG1
ATTGTTAAAGCACAATAGTGTTCTAATTTTTCTATGACTGTAACGACATTATTCAGTTCAAAATTTGTTGCATTAACCGAATCCATCAAAATATTAATTTGGCGTGTTAATAAAAATTTAACAAGAACGTGTAAACATTCACCGACTTTTTTATTGTTTTGTTTGGCGATAATACCTATGTTTTTAAACATTATGTGATTAATTTAGTGAAAGATTATATTTGTAATAACTTGCAAACACAATATCTAATTTCTATGTTAGAATTTTATTATTTACTCTTAATATTATATAATTAAAGCATTTAAAACAACATTTTTGAGCTATCTTTATTCAGGAATAATCTATTTTATAATTTTTCTGAAAAGCTATAATTTATCAAATTACTGCTTGAGCAATCTTTATGGCATCAACCGTTGCCGCCACATCATGAGTACGAATAATCTTAACACCTTTCTTCACGGCTAAAACTGTCAAAGCTACACCACCGTATAAACGTTCAGTAACTGGTTTATTTAACAATTTACCGATCATTGATTTACGCGATATACCAACTAGCACTGGATAGTTAAGTTCAGTAAAATCAACCAATTTTTGAAAAAGAGTTAAATTATGGTCTAAAGTTTTACCAAATCCAAACCCCGGATCAATTATAATTCTACTCTTATCAATACCTGCGTTCAAACAATCTTGTACCCTTGTTGATAAGAAGGCTTTTACCTCACTTACCACATCGTCATAATATGGATTGTCCTGCATAGTTCTTGGTTCACCTTGAAGGTGCATTAAACAAACTTTAACTTTGGAATTAGCAACTATTGCTAGACTATTTTCACCTCTTAACGCCATAACATCATTAATAATATCTGCCCCAGCTTTAATAGCCTCACACATGACTGTGGACTTGCTAGTGTCAACAGAGATAGAAATCGGAAATTCAGCCCGAATCTGTTCTACTATTGGAATAATCCGATCAAGTTCTACTTGGGCTGGTACTGGTTTAGCTCC
>JAUCGN010000080.1 GCA_030378125.1 Thiotrichales bacterium HSG1
TATTTGCTAGTTCTGCCCAAAGCAAAGGGTTAGAAATTTTATGCCAATTACCTAATGAATTACCAGCTAAATTACTAGGTGATTATGGAAGATTATGGCAGATTCTCAATAATTTATTAGGTAATGCAATTAAATTTACCAGTCAAGGTGAAGTGCAATTACGGGTTTCAATTTTGGATGATACTACAACTAAAATTGTCTTGTATTTTGAAGTTATAGATACTGGTATTGGGATTGAACCAGAAATTCACTCTAATTTATTTAAATTATATTCTCGTTCCAATTATTCTAAGAACAAATTTCAAGGTACTGGATTAGGTTTGTTTATTTCTCGTCAATTGGTACATAAGATGGGAGGAGAAATTGATTTAAATAGTGAATATGGGAATGGTAGTAAATTTTGGTTTAAATTACCATTTGAAAAGACTGACAACCTAACAACAACTTTAAACTTTAGAAGTGATGCTACCGCAGATGATTTAATAGTTGATAATTTATCATTGGTATCTAGTAAGTTAGATGGATTGAAACTACTAATTGTAGATGACAATGTTACCAATCAGCAAATTTTGCTTAATGAAACTAAAACTTGGAAAATCAAAGCAAATACTGCTAATTCTGAAACCACAGCTTTTGATACATTACAAACTGCCGCAAATGAAGGAAATGCTTACCAATTAGCCTTGATCGATGCTGAGTTACCAAAATTTGAGAATGGTTTGAATTTGTTACATAAGATTCAGGCTGAACCCAAATTAGCTGATTTAAAATTGATTGTAATGACAACGTTACAAAAACAACTAAATGCCGAAATACTTTCTCAAATAGCTAACCACTTGACCAAACCGGTGTTTAAACTGGATTTATTGATGGCTTTATTGGCTGTAATTGAAAATAGAGTTACTAACATAGAAAAAGAGATTATTCCTGAAAAAAATGTAGAAGTTGATTATTTTTATACTGTATTATTAGCAGAAGATAATATTATAAATCAAGAGGTTGCTAAAGATATTTTGCTACAAAAACATTGCAAAGTTGAGCTTGCTGTTAATGGTTTAGAAGCTGTTATGGCAGTCAAACAACAAAACTTTGATCTTATCTTTATGGACTGTAATATGCCAGAACTTGATGGTTATGTGGCCACTAAACAAATTCGTGCATATGAAAAGCAGAATAATAAAAAACTAGTTCCAATAATTGCCTTTACTGCTGATATCATGCCTTCAACTCAAGAGCGTTGTTTAGAAGCCGGCATGGATGATTATTTAAGTAAACCCATAATTCTAGATGAGTTGGAGGAAAAAATAGGCAAATGGTTGGTAAACCACAATAATGATAAAAGGGTCGATTCTAAAGTCTTAGAAGACATGTTGCATAATTTAAAACCAAGTAAAGTAAAATGGATTATAGATTTATATTTAAAAGAGTTACCAAGTTACTTAACAGCTCTTAAACAAAGTGTAGAGTTACAAGATGGTGGTGCTATTTATTCTGCTGCTCATAAATTTAAGGGAGCTAGTGCAATTTTAGGAGCTAAACAAGTCGTAGATTTATGTAGAGATTTAGAACAATTAGGTAAAAATAACCAACTTGATAATACTCAAGAAATAGCACTTAAGGTAGAGACTGAATGCGAACAATTAAAAACGGTTTTACAAGAACAAAAAAACAAAATTAAATGTACATTAAAGAATCAACAAATTTTACCAAAAACTTAATCACATTTTTATGTTATCATAACCAAATTACAACAGTTTGGGCAGTTTGTATAACATATTGTTATTAAAGTAATTTTCTATTTAATGGTAAAATAATAAAATATTTAAATTTCAATAAGTTATGATTTCAACTAAATTTGGTTTTTAAAAACTGTCCAAACTATTGAAGCAAATTACACAATTTAAATTTTTACGGAGTTTTTAATGGCGGATAAAATGATCTATTCCTACAAAACAGGGGATGGAAAGAATAAACTTTTACTTGGTGGTAAAGGTGCAAATTTATGTGAAATGACACAGATTGGACTCAATGTACCACCAGGTTTTGTGATCACAACTGAAGCTTGTTTGCAATATTTGGAAAAAGATGCTTTGCCAACCGGTATTATGGATGGTGTGAAACAACATATGCAAGAAGTTGAAACTGATAGTGGTAAACAGTTTGGTGGTGTTGATAATCCTTTGCTAGTTTCAGTACGTTCTGGTTCCTCAATGTCTATGCCGGGAATGATGGACACCATTTTAAACTTGGGTTTAAATTCACAGACTTTAACCGGTTTGATTAAGCAAACTAATGATGAACGTTTTGCTTATGATGCCTATCGGCGTTTTATTCAATTGTTTGGTAAAGTTGCCTTAAACATTGCAGATGAACATTTTGATGAACATTTTGAGGCCATTAAGAAAAACTCTGGGGCCAAAGAAGATGTTGATTTAAAAACCAAAGACCTTAAAGAAATCAGTAATTTATTCCTACAAGTTGTCCATGAACAGACCGGCAAACCTTTTCCAGAAGATGTTTATGAACAGTTGGAAATAGCGATTAAAGCTGTCTTTGGTTCTTGGTCTGGCAAAAGGGCTGTTGATTATAGACGGGAATTTAATATTACCAAGGATATGGCCGATGGTACTGCTGTTAATGTGGTAGCTATGGTATTTGGTAATATGGGTGATGATTGTGCTACTGGAGTTGGTTTCACTCGTAATCCAGGTACTGGTGAAAATGAGATGTATGGTGAATATCTTGTTAACGCTCAAGGTGAAGATGTGGTTGCTGGTATCCGTACCCCTAAACCAGTGCAAAAAATGCAACAAGAAATGCCTAGATTGCATAACGAGTTAGTGGAATTGCGTGATAAGTTGGAAAACCATTACCATGAAGTTCAAGATTATGAATATACTATAGAAAAAGGTATTTTATACTGCTTGCAAACTCGTAATGGTAAGATGAATGCAGCTGGAATGGTGCGTACTTCAGTAGAAATGGTGAAAGAAGGTTTAATCGACAAAAATCAAGCTTTATTGCGAATTAATCCAGACGATTTGGATCAGTTGCTCCATCCACGTTTAGACCCAAATAATACAGCAGTACCTTTAGCTCAAGGCTTATCCGCTTCACCCGGAGCAGCCTGTGGTAAATGTATATTCGATGCAGATCGAGCCGAAATACTTGGTCAAGCTGGTGAAAAGGTAATTTTAGTACGAGAAGAAACTAAGCCAGAAGACATTCATGGATTTTTCAAATCGCAAGGAATTTTAACCAGTCGTGGTGGTAAAACTTCCCATGCAGCAGTGGTTGCCAGAGGTATGGGTAAGGCTTGTGTAGCTGGTGCTGAGGGTATCACAGTTGACACTAAGGAAAGAAGAGCAGTAATTGGTGAACAAGTTTTAGTAGAAGGTGATATCATCACTATTGACGGTAGTAATGGTAACGTTTATTTGGGTGAACTTGACACTATTGAACCAGAATTTTCTGATGAACTAAAAGAACTGTTAAGCTGGGCTGATGAAGTCGCTCGTTTGAAAGTTATGGCTAATGCTGATACTCCTGATGCTGCTGAGAAAGCTATAGAATATGGTGCGATGGGAATTGGTTTATGCCGAACTGAACGGATGTTTAATGATGTTGACCGCTTACCATTAGTGGTAGAAATGATCTTGGCTAATAATAAAGAAGCTCGTGAGACAGCATTGAATAAATTATTGCCAATTCAACGTGGTGATTTCAAAGCAGTGTTCACAACTATGGCTCCTCTCCCAGTTACAGTGCGTTTGTTAGACCCTCCTTTGCACGAATTTTTGCCTACTGAAATGCAGTTGACTGATGAGTTGGAGAACCTAAAACAGTTGCGTGGTACGGTGAAAGGGGTTACAAACCTACTAAGCACCATCCGTTTAAATCAAAGTAATCAGGCTGATTTACCAGCTCCATTACCTTCACCATTCGATGAAATGGGTGAGGAACTGGTTAATGATGTGATCGCTAAGAAAGAGAAAATGCTCCAGAAGGTCAGAGAACTTTATGAAGTAAATCCAATGCTTGGCCATCGTGGAGTTAGGTTAGGAATCACTTATCCAGAAATTTATACCATGCAAATTCGTGCTGTTTTGGAGGCTACTGCTGAGTGTATGAAAGAAGGCGTACCTATCCATCCAGAGATTATGATTCCACAGGTTGTTACCTCTGAGGAGTTAAAACGGGTGAAAGACATGGTTGAGATTACTAAGCAAGAGGTTGAAAAAGAATACGGGATTGAGATTAAATTTGAATTTGGTACTATGATTGAAGTAGTTCGGGCCTGTATGAGAGCTAATCAACTAGCTCAAGTAGCTGAATTTTTCTCATTTGGAACCAATGATTTATCTCAAGCTACCTTTTCTTTTTCCAGAGAGGATGCTGAGAATAAGTTCTTACCTTTATACAACGAAACTGGTATTTTACAAGACAATCCATTTGAAGTTCTGGATGTGGAAGGTGTTGGCCAGTTGATGAAAATGACGGTAGAATGGGGTCGTAAGAGTCGACCCGGTTTAAGAGTTGGTATTTGTGGAGAGCAAGGTGGTCATCCGGGTTCCATTCACTTCTGCAATCACATTGGTTTGGATTATGTTTCTTGTTCTTCGCCACGAGTTCCCATAGCTAGATTAGCTGCCGCTCAAGCTAAGTTACAAGAAGATAGTTATACAATAGCTAATTAGTAATAATTATCAGGTAGATACTAATACCTTCGCCAAATAGATAGTTGTTTCGGGAATGGAGCGAAGCAGATTTCCCAAAACTCCAATATTACTTGGGTTTCGGGAAATTATACATCATCCTCGAAACAACAAATTTTGAGATTGGCGAAGGTATTTAGATACTAAATATCTTTCCTAAATATGACTAATTTTTTAAATTAAGTAGTGCTATAAAATGTTAAACACATTGGTAGTCCTAAACTAAGTAGTTGTAAACCTACTAGATTTTTGAAAACTATTAGGTTTTTTGAGATCATCACTACATTATTTAGGACTACCAAAATATTAAGGAAAAAATTATGAATTGTCCAACTGTAAACCCAGAAAATATTTCGTGTAGAATTACGCAATTAATAACTAACAACCGGTAGTTGTCCTCGCATTTTTTCCAAAAAGATTTCAGTACAAAATTTTTGAGCTTGTGCCTCGCAATCACTACGCATACTCAAAGCCATTTTAGAAGACATACTTGATACCGCCTGACAAACTGTCAATACTGATGGTTCCACCAAGATACCTGTTTTAAGTGGAATAACAGTTTCTAATAATCCACCTTCAGCAGCACCAATCACCGGTTTTCCAGCAGCCATAGATTCTACTGGTGACATCCCAAAATCTTCATCCTTTGCCAAATACAATGTAGCAATACTATTACCTACTAATTCAGTCAATTTCTGCTCATCAACCCAACCAGTGAAGGTAATGTTATTAGCTTGATTAGCCAATTTTTTTAACCTTGACAACTCCTCACCACCTGAAGTTATTACTAAATTTTTATCTGGCATCTTTAAAAAGGCTTGCACAATTAAATCTATGCGTTTTAAAGGGTCCAAACGTCCCATTGATAAATAATAGTTTTCTTGTCCAAACCATCGGAAACGCTTGGTGTCACAAGGTGGATATATTACTGTTGATCTTTTACCCAAATAATATCGTATACGTTGGGATACATTTTTGGAGTTAGCAATCAGCACATCCATATCAGTAACGGCACATTCATAGCGTGGTTTTAGATAATCAATAAATGCTTGTAATAATGGACGTAATGGCATCGGAAGACGTTTTAAATAGAATTCTCTTTGATCATAAATAAAACGTGGTGGAGTGTGGCAGTATAGAATATTTGTGCCACTCATATGACTGTTTATAGCGAGAGGAGTGTAAAAACCACTGTATACCACAGTTTTGTAGTTTTTTAAAAATTTGATGTGACTGCTAAATGTTTTAGCTAATTTAAATTGTTTCCACAGTGGTATAGAGCTGCGAGAATGTAAGTTGTGTTGAGTTAGACCTTCTATGAAAGGATGATTTTTTTTGGCGAAACCATAACCTATATCCATATTTAAGCCATGAGCTAAAATATTAGTTAGTTTACCGCCACCTTCTAACGAATCAAAATAATCATGTAAAATAATATTTTTCATAGAAAAGCCCAAATTTCGAGTAATTCAACCTATTCCATATCAAGTAGTTTCAACTACTTTTCTCTAACGTTAATTTACCACACAATTTATCCCTTGATTACCATTAAACATAATTTTGCCATCTTGTAATCTATATCCGAAATAAACCTTCCAAGTCCCAATATCATTGAGCTTACCCTCATATATAGATACAATATGATTTTTCTCCAAATTAATGGCTGTTTCATATGCTACCAAAGAATTTAAATCACCATTCCATACCTGTATATTAAGACCTTCTCCAACCATAAAAAACAGTTCTTCATCATTTAAAGGTTTGTAATTAGCCACCAAAATGATATCAGCTTTTTTTCCAACATGTTCATCAGCAACATTTATAAAACCTTGAACAATAACAGAATCACCAGAATTTAATACAGTCTCTTGGCTGAAATCACCAGAATTTACTGCGATACCACCATAAAAAATATCTTTACTATCAATAAGCTCAAACTCTTTATTAAAAGTTACTCCAAATTTTAAACTGGGTAAAATTGGAATTGCCATTAGAACTTGCACTGTTGCTTGTGCAGTTTTATCATTATCAGTTGTAGCTTCAATAATGTAATTGCCCTTAACACTGACTGGTTGCAAACGGATTATCACTATCCCATTAATATCACTATTAGCAGTACTACTATCAATCACACTACTATCTGGAGCAAGCATTTGAAAATTAACTGTTCTTCCTGAAATATTATTATTGAAAGCATCAATTAGTTGAAAAGAAATATTAGCAGAGGTTTTGCCAGTAGTTATGGTCTGATTATTACCAGCAATTACCTTAAATATATCAACCAATCCAGCATTAACCACAAGATTTGCACTTACAGACTGAAGAAGATTTCTTTTTAATTTGGCAACCACAGTATAATTTCCCATCTCCCCAGTAGCTTGCAAACGGGTCTTAACCTGTCCTCCTTCATCCGGCAAAGATTCATAGACGGTTAAATTTTGTGCAGTGGTTATATTACCAGTGGCATCTTGGAGTTGGAATTCTACCATTTCTCCAGTAATAGGATTACCTTGTTCATCAGTAACTTGGAATATTATATCAGTAGAATCTAAACCAGCTTTCACAGTCTGTTGACTACCAGAAATTAAAGATAACTTTCCGGGAAACTCTGGATCAATAATCGGGTCGTCTTCATTAGTTGGTGGTTTGTTATCCTGCAATGATTCAACTATAACCACCGCATTAGCAACCTGACTAATATCGCTTTCCAACTTAGCTATAACAATGTAGTTACCAATAACTTTAGGATTTTGTAAGCGAGTAGTAACCTCTCCATTTTCATTTGGTTCAGCACGATAAATGGTCAAACCGGTCAAGACAACGGTACTACCCGATGGATTAGTTAATTGAAATTTAACAGTTCCTCTAGTACTTGGGTTGCCCTGTTCGTCAATAACTTTAAATTTAACATCTTGGGAATCATTCCCTACCTTCATAACCTGTCCATCACCGGACACCACAGTAATCAAGGCATAAGC
>JAUCGN010000081.1 GCA_030378125.1 Thiotrichales bacterium HSG1
ATACAGTTGGTGGGGTAGTGCAACCGGGTATGAAGTTAATGGAAATTGTACCTTTGGAAGATACCTTGCTAGTTGAAGCTCAAGTTCGTCCATCGGATATTGCTTTTTTACATCCCGGTCAATTGGCAATGGTTAAATTCACTGCTTATGATTTTTCTATTTTTGGAGGTTTACAAGCCACTCTTGAACATATTAGTGCTGATAGCATTGTGAATGAACGTGGTGAAGCATTTTTTTTAATTAGGTTACGTACCTCTCGCAATTATCTTGGGACAGAAGCTAAACCTTTACCAATTATAGCTGGGATGACGGTTGAAGTGGATATTTTAACTGGTAAAAAAAGTTTATTGTCTTATTTACTAAAACCTATAAAAAAAGCTCAACAACAGGCTTTGCGGGAACGATGAATCATTCAACTATAGAATCAAACGATAGGAATTAAGTCATCCATTAACAGCCAATAAGATTGTGGTAGACAATTTGTTTTGGAGCTAATTTGGGTAGGGATTCTTTTTTTATTTTATAAAACACTACTTTGTTCAGGACTACCCTATTTTCACATTTAATTTAACATCTAATTCTTTAACGGCAATAATATCAGGATGTTTTGAATAATTACCAATAAAATACTTAACAAGATCATCAGCCATCTGGTAATATTTTCTATCATAAGCTACTGTCGCCAAAGTTAGTATATGATAAGAATTTTTGGGTTTAAAATCACCATCCATATCCAAACAAATTTGATAAAGATTTAGTGCATCAATTAAATATTGTTTTTGAATTAATAAACTCAAATAATAATTTCCATGAGCTATTGCTACCGCCTTCTCATCCCATAAACAAAGACGTTCAAATAAATGCTTATGTATATCTAAAGTATCACCCAATTTTGGTATTCTAGCAAACAATATTGTGATAGCTTCTTTAGTTTTACCTTTTTGTTTTGTCAAGCAATATACTTTATCTAAAGTGTTATTAAAATATTTTTCGTGAGCTTTTCTTTGAGCTTCTTGCTCTTTTTCTGGTGAAAAAAATGCTTCAAAATCTAACGTTTCACGCTTATGATAAACAATAAAACCCAATAGATGAAAGGTCATACATAACAAATATAATGTTAAAGGTATAACAAATAACTGTGAAATATTTTCTGCATACCAAACATTATCCGACATAACATGTCCCATACCCGGAAATGATAACAAAACAGTGATTATTATTTGAAAAATTAATATTCCTAATCCAGCAAATAATAAAATAAAGAGAATATAAATAGGACCAATTTTTATTGTTAATCCAACGAGTTTTATTGGATTTAATGTTGCCAAAAAATTATTTTGATTAGCAATAATTACAGCACTTGCTGGAGTTAAAAATAATCCAAAAATTAATATAAAAGTTGCTGATTTATAACCAACATTTATATCAATAAACTGGTAAATAGAAAATATAGCTAGTATATAAATTAACTGTTTTAGTGGGCGAATATTGATTGGATTCCATATAAACATTGGTGGGATTGCATGACCAAGTATGGTATCTTCAAGTATCTTGTAAGCATATTGTAAGGTCCAAGGTGCTATAATTGCGAAAGCTGGAATACCAAAAGGACTTTGAACACTGATAAACAACATTAATGAGAAAATTATTATCAAGAATAGAGCATACCCTTGTAATGGATAAACCAAAATATAAGGTAATTGTCGCCAAATTGAAGAGTTGTAAATCATTCTTGCATGGATTGCTTGTTCTTTTATGAGGAATTTATTTTTCATAATTTAAAACAATATAGGACTTACGCATTGACAAGGTCATTATATTATTAAACTATTTAAATACAATAAGTTACCATATAAATAGTTAAATTTAATATACATATAATTTATATTTTAAAATTACATAATTCCTTTACGCAACTTAACATTGTAATTTTATACTTCAATTTTTACAGAAATTATGAGAAATCAAATATATTTCATAACTATATAATTTTATTGAAATATTATTTTTTAGAAGTTGTCAATGCGTAAGTCCTATATTTGACATTTTTCCTAAAACTGTTTCTAATATCTTTATGGGAATCCTTTCTTAAATTTGATAATTTTGTTTCGTTAATTCTATTATCTCATAAGTTAGGATTCTCACTTTATTTCAGATGTTTATTTAAAACTGTCCGAACCATTGAAATATAAAAAATGCCAAAATTAAATAAGGGTAAACTATTGTTACGTTGTGCTGCTCATGCTCTGTTTGTGGGATTAAAGGAAATTCCCGGGGTGGGAATGGCGGTGGAAATTGGGCAAGGTTGGTTTGATATTGTCTGGGATGAGCAACGTAAAGCTGGATTTGGGGAGCGGTTGGAGCAGTTGGAACAGGCTGCGACTATTTTGCCGGGTGAGGCTCGGACAATTGCGGATGATTTTATTACTGAACAACGAACTAAGGGTATAACTGTTGTTGAGGAACAGGCCGAAGCAATTCGTGACTTGTTGATGTTTATGCCGGCAACGATTAAGGAACGCACTAAGGCAACTTTGCAATTAGCTCGACAGCACGGTACGGATATACAGACTATATTGCCGATAACTGATGATACCAGTTTATTTGAGCAAGAGGAGTTTTATCGTTCATTATTTCCAGCTCGGCGACCACGTTTTCAGACCAATGATTCGATACCGCATGGTTTGGCTGGTTGGCGATTGGGAGAGTTATTGGGGACTGGTGGTTTTGGTGAAGTATGGGAGGTACGGCATGAGCGGTTACGATATGCGATTAAGTTTTTTTTGGGTGAGGTTAATGAGAGAATTTTAACTAATGAAGCCAAGATGTTGTTTGATGTGCATGAAAAGTTGCCTCGTCACGCTAATATTGTGCATTTAAATCAGTTAAATTTGGAAAAGTCGCCGTATTGGTTGTTGTTTGAGTTTGTGGAAGGTGGTACTTTGGAATCTTTGTTGCGAGCAGCTCCATTGTCGTGGCAGGATAGTTTGAGTTTGTTTCGGCAGATTGTGGCTGGGGTGGCGGCGGTGCATCAGATTGGGATTGTGCATCGGGATTTGAAGCCGGCTAATATTTTGTTGACTGCTGATGGGATTCCGAAAATAACTGATTTTGGGATTGGAAAGGTTTTAGCGGAAAATGAGCTGCAAATGACTCGTACTCAATATACTATGCAGGGTTTTGGTAGTTTGGGTTATATGTCGAAGGAGCAGCGTAGGGGTAAAAAGGCTCATCCAGCTGATGATACTTATGCTTTGGGGGTGTTGTTGTGGCAGATGTTGGTGCAAACTTTGGATGCTCCTGATTTGGATTGGTTGGAGGAGTTGCAGCAGTTGGATGATATTCCAGAAACCTTGCAGAATGTGGTGTTTGCTTGTTTGAATAAGTCACGGGAGCAACGGCCACAAGATGCAGGAAAGTTGTTGGAGATGTTGCCGACTGAGGCTGGGGATGGTTTGCAGGATGAGTTGTTGACATTAAATAGGCAGTTAGCTGATTTGCAGGAGCAGGAATCTGAGGCTATAGAAAATAATGAAGCGGTTCAGCAACGGGAGTTAGCTCGGCAAAAGTTGTTGAAAGAACAGGAGGTGGCACGTAAACAGAGGCAAGTTGAGGCTGAGTCTGCACGGCAAAAAGTGTATACAGAATCTATGCAACATGCTAAAGTTGAGCAGGCGGAAATTAATGTTCAGGCTGAGGAACGTTTGGCTGAGTTGCGGAAGTTGGTTAAGCAGAAACGGCAACGTAGTGATACTCCGTTACAGTTGCAAGAAGCTATGGAGGAATTACGGCAAGTTGAGGCGTTAATTGGAAAAATTGAATCTGATTATTCAAAAGAGAAGGAGGTGCAACAACAAAAAATTGAACAGGGTTTACAGAAAGCTTTGGGTGAACTGAATAAGTTTTATTCTGCTTCACAAGAACAGTTTGAAAAAACTCAAGAATATGAACAACGAAAAGCTAAATACGTTGCTCAACAGGAAAAAATTAAATTTTCTTGGCAACAAGAACAGGAAAAATTAGATAAGCAGTTAAAGGAAGCTTGTTCACAAGATTTAGCCGTTTTACAGAAACAACGTAATTTTTTGTTGAATAAGCAGTTTGATGTGCCACCTGCAAAATTACAGCTAAAGTTGTTAGACTATGAGGCTGATAAAGATTTGATGCAATTTGAAATAATCGCTGAAGAAGTTATTCCCGGTATGCGTTGTTGTACTAAAATGCTGCCTTAATAATTGTACCTAATAAAGCTAAAATTTGTTGGCAACATTGGGAACAAAGATTGTTGATACCTTATTTGGTAATAGAATTGGGTCAAAACCCAAGATTAAAAGCTAAAAAAGTTGGATTTGAAACCCTAGAAGGACAACTTTATTTTGCTAGTTCAGAATTGAAAATTGAGACATCAACAAAATTGAAATTAGAAGCAGATGAGCAAGCATGGCAATTAGCTTGTGAAAAAAATACAATTGATGCTTATGAAGTTTATTTGAATGATAATAAACGACATTCTAATGAAGCTAAAAGCAAAATAAACCACATAAGTTTTGTTAATATGATTGTAACTATTATCATATCGCTTGGAATTCCGCTTCTATTAGTTTTAACAGGTTTATTGAGTAACTCGTAAGCCATGTAGGGTCGATGTAACAACGTGAAACCAACCATTATGATATAAACAAACACATAAATTATTGATTGCACTTAAATGTTTGGTTGGTTTTATTTCACTGACCCAACATGACTATTCCTAATTTATTACTGTTTTTTTGGAGGCTGGCAGTGGTTTGTTTAGGATGGTTAGTACAGCGAATTCACGAAATAATCGAATTAAAGACGGTTATGTTGTATTCGTTTATTTCGCCAATTCGTTGTACTATTCTTGTCAGAATCAGGATTAACAGGATTTAAGGATTTTCAGGATTAAAACCTAAAGAAAATTAAAGCATTATGAAAATTAAAATTTTATCGCTAACTGTTAAAAATAGTGGTGCATTAGAAGATGTAAAAATAGATTTTACTAATGATGGAGCAGCACAATCTGTTATTGTGTTAGGCGGTGCTAATGGAAGTGGTAAAACAACTGTTCTGGAACTTATTTTTTCGTTAATTGAATTGCTTCAGTTTAAGGATTTTGAACAATATGCCGAATTATATAACGGTAGTATTAATAGTATTTTCAAATATACTGAATATGCTGAATTAGAGTTACTTATAAATAAAAGAAAGCAATATATTTTTTTTAATGAACCACCATCTTTTTCCACAGAAATACATAACAATGAAAACAAACATGGATTAGTATATAAATCATCTGTTGATCATATAAAAATACACGATATATACCATTCAGATATTAGTGAAGGTATATTTAATTTGATTACATCTGAAAAATGTAAACCACTCTCACTATTAACTAATAAGGCAACTTTTGTTGAACCTATATTGCACGTTCCATCTTTACCAATTCCATCCACAATTTATTTTCCTTATAACCGTGAATTATCATCAGTAAAAGGAGAACAAATACATAAAGAAGTAATAAAATATCAATGGTGCTACCGTTATGAAAATAAACTAAATTTTCAAGGTTCATTAGAAAGCTATTTGATTTGGCTAGATTATGCTGAACCAGAAGAATTTAAAGTGATTTTAGATTTTATGAATCAATTAGATTTTGGAGGTAAAACTTTCTATATCAATCGTAAAGAATTGAGTGTTATAGTAAAAACAAAAAATGGACAGCATTCTTTTGACAAACTAAGTTCTGGTGAACAAAATATCTTAATAATGTTATTGGAACTATACCGTAGACTTATACCGGGAAGTATTGTTTTAATTGATGAAATTGAAAATAGTTTACATCCAGCTTTTTATCATCATTTAGCTCAAAATTTATTAAAACTACAGAAACAAATCCCATTTCAATTAATATTAACAACCCATCAACCAGCTTTTGTAAAAATCTTTGGTGAAAGCTGTACCAGAATATTGACAGAATTTTAACTATGACAACACGCACAATAAGTAACTTATCACCAGAACTAACTAATATATTGTTTGAATTAGGTAATCGTAAGTTAGTATTTTTGGAAGGTAAAGATGATGTTGAAATATTTGAAGAATGGTTTAGTGAACAATTAGGTAATATTTATTTTCATGATGCTGGTGGTTGTGAAAACGTAAAAACCTATCTTAATAAAACACTTGAACTTAGTTCAAAGAAAGAAATTTATGGAATTATTGATCGTGATTTTCATACTGATGAAGAAGTTGATAACTCTTTAAATAATGAATTAAATCATCTGTTTATTTTAATATTATCTGAAATAGAAAATTATTTGTTAGAACCTGTTGCACTTTGGGAAGAGTTAAAAATATATCCCACTAAATCTTCCTTTAAGATTAAGATAACAGATTCTATTTCTATGGAAAAAGGATTGTTAAAGATTTGTAATAAATTGATAACAATAGTTGCGGCAAACTTACTTCTACACAAAGAATCAACTAGGGAAAAATATTTTACATTCGGTCACAGTATTGAACATAGAGAAAATATAATTCAACAAACTGCTAAAAAATTAAACTGGGAATTTGCAGAAACAGAACAAAAAATAATTAAGCAAGAAAATTTAATTGAATCTAAGCTGGATTCTTTAGACAATGCTTATAAAATTATTGATGGAAAACGTATTCTTAATCAAATTATGCTTGAATATACTAGTGAACCAAAAACAGCTAAAAGAATAGAACATTTACGTAAATTACTTGGTAGAAGAACAAAAAAAGAGATACATAAAGACATTTTATTTATTATTCAAGAACGAATATTGCTATAATAATATTGATTTTTCTGAATAATTTAATGAGTTATGTTAAATGGTATAATATCTATTGGTATGACACTTGGGAGAATAAAGGTTATTTTAACTCCCCAACCAGTCTGGTAGACCATTATGATATAAACAAACACATAAATTATTAATTATACTGTTTGAGCGGTTTCATTTCACTGACCCAACATGACTATTCCTAATTTATTACTGCTTTTTTGGAGGCTGGCAGTGGTTTGTTTAATTGTCAGAATCAGGATGGTTAGTACAGCGAATTTCCGAAATAATCGAAAACACCCATTTCATCAATAAATATAAATTGTTCTGGCTCAAACAAAACTATATCATTTTTTGTGGTTTATATATTTGGGTAGTGCTATAGATGGAGAAGTTGAAATTGATTCTCTGGATGTAGACTTAACCGGAGCCTTAAAAGCTTTCGATATAAACTTTCTCAATGCAGCCTCTCATATGAAACGACCTTGCACTATTGAAGATATATTGAATAAAAGTACCTTCTATGTTTTTCCTGTAAATGGCAGTCAACCTTCTCCAACCGATTTTATCGCTAATGAATTAGTTCTTATTGAAGAAGAAGAGGTTGACCTAAAAACTGAAATTAAAGAAGCTAAAACGGTGAATTGGACTGGTTGTCAGCCAAATTTGACTTTAAACAGGATTTAACGGATTAAAGGGATAGACAGAATTTGAATTTTGGCCTTAATCTTGTTTATCTTTATAATCCATGTAATCATGTTCAAAACATCAAAGGAAAGCAAAATGAGATACCTAC
>JAUCGN010000082.1 GCA_030378125.1 Thiotrichales bacterium HSG1
TCCACTATCGTAATCATGGTTCTGCTTATGGACGAGTGTTGATAGGTATTCAGGTCCCAGAAGCTCAATTAAATGAGTTTCAACATTTTTTAGACGATATTGGCTATCAATATTGGAATGAAAATGACAATCCTGCTTACCATTTATTTCTGAGCTAAATTCAACTAAAACAATGTTAAACATACTTCAACTGACCACTTCAGATACTAACTTTTGGACAAAATTGGACAGCCTGTTAGATTGGGACGCTACCACAGATGTTAAGATTTTACAAACGGTGCGTGAAATCTTACAAAATGTTAAACGTAATGGTGATGATGCTTTACTTGAATATACTAACAAATTTGACCGCCGTCAGTTACAGGAAACAAAAGAATTTATTATTACTCCGGAACATTTGCAACAATCTTCAATAGAACCAGAGCAAAAACTAGCTTTAGAACAAGCTGCTGAGCGAATTAAAAATTATCATCAACATCAACTTCAACAGTCTTGGCAATATACTGAACCAGATGGCACTTTACTGGGACAACAGATTACACCGTTGGATAAGGTCGGTTTGTATGTGCCAGGTGGTAAAGCAGCTTACCCTTCTTCAGTGTTAATGAATGCTATACCAGCCAAGGTAGCTGGAGTAAAAGAAATCATCATGGTTGTACCTGCTCCAGATAACATATTGAATGATATGGTATTAGCAGCAGCCAATATAGCCGGAGTTGATAAAATATTTACTATCGGTGGAGCCCAAGCAGTTGCGGCACTGGCTTATGGAACTAAAACCATTCCCAAAGTTGACAAAATAGTAGGACCGGGTAATGCTTATGTTGCAAATGCTAAAAGCATGGTATTTGGTACAGTTGGTATAGATATGATTGCCGGTCCTTCAGAAATTTTAATAATCTGTGATGGAAAGACTGATCCAGATTGGATTGCCATGGACCTGTTTTCTCAAGCTGAACATGATGAAAATGCAAGAGCCATTTTAATCAGTCCAAATGCCAATTTTTTAAAACAAGTCCAAACCAGCATAAACCGGTTAATTACTGAGATGCCGAGGGCAGATATTATTAAAAGTTCTTTGACTCAACATGGAGTTATGATTCAGGTTAAAGATATAGACGAAGCTATTGAAGTGGCTAATTTTATAGCTCCTGAGCATTTAGAATTATCCATAACCGCTCCGGAACAACAGGCAACAAAAATAAAACATGCTGGTGCTATCTTCATGGGGCGTTACACTGCTGAAGCTTTGGGAGACTACTGTGCTGGTCCTAACCATGTATTACCAACTTCTCGTACTGCTAGGTTCTCTTCACCATTAGGTGTATATGATTTTCAAAAACGTTCTTCGTTAATCATGTGTTCTAAATTAGGAGCAAGCAGATTAGGACAAACAGCTTCCATACTTGCTCATGGAGAGGGTTTAACTGCTCATGCTCGTTCGGCAGAATACAGAATATAATAAAATTAAGCCATATAGCTTTTCAGATAAATATTTTGTCAAAAGTTAGAGATTTATCTTTCCAAACTTAAAGGTTTAGTCTCCTATTTTCTGAAATACCATATTATAAAGATATTTACACATTTCCTTAAAATTTTTACAATTTAACCACAGGTGTACTTAATCAATGCATTCTTTCTCTATAGAACAACTTCTCCAAACTGTACCAATAGCCAAATTCAAGCAATTTAAAGATAATAACGTATACACAATGTTAGAAAAATTTAACTTGTGTGGAAGCATAAAGGTAAAACCAGTATATTGGATGCTTAAAAAAGCTATGGAACGTGAAGTTCTCCTAAAAGGACAGAAAATCCTTGAAGCATCAAGTGGTAATACAGCCATAGCATTATCTTATATGGGTAACATATTTGGTTTCCCAGTTGTGCTAATAGTTCCAGCCGAAACTGGAAGCTGCAAGAAGAAACTTATGCGTTCGTATGGTGCTGAATTGATAGAGGTTGATGGTATTACTGATGATTGTATAGATTTGAGAAATGATATGGTTGAAAGACACCCAAATAAGTATTTTGTTCCAGATCAGTTTAACAATGAAGACAATATGGACGCACATTATCATCTTACTGCACCATATATAGCTGAAAAAATTGGTAAAATAGATTTTTTTGTTGCTGGTCTTGGAACTACAGGAACTATTTTGGGAACCGGAAAATACTTAAAAGAACATTACCCAGATGTAAAAATTATTGGAATTAATCCTCTCGATAGAGTTGAAGGAATTAAAAATTATAATTGTGTCCGTAATATTGGAAAATTTTATGAGAAATACAATTACATTATTGATGAAATAATAAATGTACGATTTGATGAGGACGTGCCAAAAGGCATTAATGACTATTTATCAGAAGGATATTTCACAGGTATTTCATCTGGAGCTATCCTTTCTGGAACCAAGAAATATTTATCTGGAAAGAGTGGATTATCAGGAGTAATTGTATCACCTGATGGTGGAGATTATTATTTTTCTGAGATTTTTCCCTTACTAGAACCAACGATGATAAAGGGATGTGAATAGGAAATTTATAAATCTTTAATTGTTTACAACTTGAAAATTTAATAACAATTCTGTTATTATTAACAACTGGTAGGAAGATATGGATTTATCTTGACTTAATATCTTAATTGCGGCGATAAATGGCAGTTTATTTGCTTAATTTATTATACTCCATTTATTAATAAAACTTGTATTATGACCATATATTCAAGAAGATTGAAACTGCAATACTTGCACCAGACCATAAGCAAATCACATGCAATAAAAATTTATGATCCAGTGTTAAAATGGGATATATTTCCCAAACTTGTGCGTGTTACTTTATTGTCGATAGCCATTTTCATAACAGTATTTTCTTTCAACTGGTACTATGTTGACACCGGGCGATTGTTAGATTTTGTTGTTGTGCAAACGCTTGAAGACAAAGTGTTCCCCCGTTCTAAGGAAAATTATTTGATAAGCAAAGATTATACTACTGATGAGAAAAAATCATATGATTTAGATAATTTTCATCGTGTAAGATTTGTTTCTATCTCTAGTGATTCTGCATTGAAAAATGATGATAAACCTAAAAAATATTTTTCTAAAATTAACGAACCAACATTCCAAGTATCGCAGCAAAAACTACGAAAACCTAAGTTAATTAAGAAGGTTATATCAGTTTTGCCAAAAAATTCCAACTTACAACAATGTGAGCAACATCTTAATGCCAATCGCTTAACGACTGGTAAACCGGGTAATGCTCTTGATTGTTATAAACGGATATTGTTACTTGATCCTACTAATGTCAAGGCAAAAGTAGGATTGACAGAAATTGAGAGACGTTATAAAAATTGGGCAAAAACAGCTATCAATAAGGGAAACTTTAAAAAAGCACGGGGATATATCAAACGCTTACGAAAAGTCAATCCTAAATCAGCAACTTTGTCTAAATTAAAACGTCTATTGATACATTCCCAAACATTAGTGAAGAAAACTCCTAAACCACAACATAAATTACCACCTTCTTCTAAAAAGAAAGTCACCAAACGGTCGTCGCATAATACTACCAAGAAGGTATCAAAGAAAGTGTCAAATAAGGGAGCAAATAAGGTATCAAAACGCTGTGGTGATATATTTTCTCAAGAATCATTAGGTGTAAGAACTTTAACTGATGGACAAAAACGATTTAAGGGAAAATATTGTGAATGATATTAAGTATTAAAATATAAATTATCGAATATTTTAGAGTTCAAACATCCAGTTTTTATCATTACCAAACATGTTTGGACTCCAAAATTTCATTAGACCAATGTGTTACCTCTACAGCTTTCCAAACCAAAGTATTCAAAACTGAAGTTTTTTGAAAAAATTTTGGTCTCGAATGTACTCCTATTTTCTGAAATACTATATAATAAAAGTTTGAAAAAATCAGGTTGACGAATTGTAGCCTGACATTCCTTGTTTTTAATAATGGTTAGGACAATTATGTCTATAAAATTACCAAATAACGGTACCAAAATTTCTGTACAAAATAATCGTTTAAATGTTCCGGATAATCCAATTTTAGGCTATATTGAAGGTGATGGTATCGGCCCAGATATAACCAAAGCTTGTCTACGAATTTGGGATGCTGCTGTTGTTAAAGCCTATAACGGTAAACGAAAAATCTATTGGGCTGAACTGTTTATGGGAGAAAAAGCTAGTAAAAAATATGCTGGTGATTATTTTCCATCAGAAACCATTCAGGCATTACAAGATTTAGTGGTATCCATCAAAGGGCCATTGACAACTCCGGTTGGTGGTGGTTTTCGTTCTTTAAACGTATCACTAAGGCAAACTTTGGACTTGTATGCCTGTGTTCGTCCATTACGTTATTATAGCGGAGTCCCTTCGCCAATGTCATGCCCAGAATTGGTTGATGTAATTTTATTTCGTGAAAATACTGAAGATGTTTATGCTGGCATTGAATATCAATCAGGTTCTCCAGAGATGAAAAAGGTGGAGACCTTCCTTAAACAAGAAATGGGAGCTAATTTTTTTGCTGATAGTGGAATTGGAATTAAACCAATAAGCCCATTTGGAAGTAAGCGTCTAGTACGCAAAGCAATAAGATATGCCATTGATAATAACAAAAAAAATGTTACTTTAGTACATAAAGGCAACATTATGAAATTTACCGAAGGTGCTTTTCGTAATTGGGGTTATGAACTGGCTAAAGAAGAGTTTGCAGATAAAACTATTACAGAAGAAGAATTATATAGCAAATATGATGGTAAACAACCACAAGGTAAAGTGGTAATTAAAGATCGTATTGCTGACATTATGTTTCAATTAATGTTATTGCGTCCCACTGAATTTGATGTTATTGCAACTACTAATTTAAATGGTGATTATCTATCTGACGCAATTGCGGCCCAAGTTGGTGGTATGGGAATCGCTCCGGGGAGCAATATGAGTGATCACATAGCCGTATTTGAAGCTACTCATGGTACTGCACCTAAATATGCTAACTTGGATAAGGTAAATCCCGGTTCTCTACTATTTAGTGGAGTTAATATGTTGGAATATATTGGTTGGCAAAAAGCAGCCGATTTAATTAGTGAAGCATATCCTAAAGTAATCGGTAAAAAAATTGTTACTTATGATTTTGCTAGACAGATGAAAGGAGCTGTTGAGGCTTCTACCAGTGAATTTGCAGATGCTTTAATTGGTGAAATTGGTTAAATCTGCTAAAATAATTTTTCTTATCACTTGACATATCAACCTTATTTGATACAATCAGTGGGAGTTGTTCATTCAATGCGGGAATAGCTCAGTTGGTAGAGCACAACCTTGCCAAGGTTGGGGTCGCGAGTTCGAGTCTCGTTTCCCGCTCCAATGGCTGAATGGCAGAGTGGTTATGCACCGGTTTGCAAAACCGTGGAGGTCGGTTCAATTCCGGCTTCAGCCTTATTAGGCCCGGGTGGCGGAATTTGGTAGACGCAAGGGACTTAAAATCCCTCGATGGTAACATCGTGCCGGTTCAAGTCCGGCCTCGGGTACCATATTGTTTTCTCAGATTGAGTTCGGCAGACAGTTTTGATAGAATCTAAGATGTACAAAACACATTTTGGCCTAAATGCCGTTCCATTCTCTATTACACCCGATCCACACTACCTTTATTTAAGTGTTCGTCATCGTGAAGCTCTAGCTCACTTATTGTATGGAGTTAAAGAAGGTCCCGGATTTGTATTACTCACTGGTGAAGTTGGCACTGGCAAAACTACCTTATGTCGCAGTTTGATCGAGCAATTACCAGAAACTGTTGATATAGCATTATTATTTAATCCCCGTCTCACATCTACAGAATTACTCAAAGCATTATTTGACGAATTAAGAATTAGCTACGAAGACGATTTTGACCCAAAAGATTTCATTGATATTCTCGGCAGTTATTTGCTAACTGCTCATTCAGTAGGTCGTCGCACTGTTGTTATCTTAGATGAAGCTCAAAGTTTAACCCCAGAAGTTTTGGAACAAGTTAGATTATTAACCAATTTAGAAACAGCCAGCCATAAATTACTCCAAATTATTTTAGTAGGTCAGCCTGAGTTAAATACTCTGCTCAAACGTAACAATTTACGCCAGTTATCTCAACGTATAACCGCTCGTTATCACCTGTTGCCACTGTCCTCCAAAGACACCAAAGCTTATATAAATCACCGTTTAGCAGTTAGTGGTGCCAAAAATCCTATATTTGTTAACGCTGCAATGCGTTTAGTTTACCATTATTCTAAAGGTGTACCTCGTTTAATAAATGTGATCTGTGACCGTGCTTTGTTGGGTGGTTATGTTGGTAATGAAAACAAAATAAATTCGCAAATTGTGCGTAAAGCAGTGAAGGAAGTGCGTGGTGAAACTGTTAGTCGTGGTTCAAATTTTGTGAGTTGGTTAATAATCATTGTTATGTTAGGGATGTTGGTTTGGGTGTTTTACCCACAAGGCATAGATTTGTGGAATAAATATTTTAACAAAGAAACAATTACTACTACTCAATCTGAAATACTTCAATCTACTCCGATACTAACTATTGACAATACCGAAATTTCGGAAGAACAAGTTGTTGAGAAACCTTTGTCTAAACCAGTTATAACTTTAGAAGAATTATTGCCCAAAACTGATACCGATTCTGCTTTTATGACCTTATTTAGTTCTTGGAATTTGGATTATAAAAGCTTAACGGGTGAAAAAGCTTGTCAACGAGCAACAACTCAAAGTTTAGCTTGTTTACTTAGAACCGGGAATTGGCAGGAATTGCGTAAAGTGAATAGACCAGCAGTTATTGAGCTAGTGACTGACGATGGTAGTCAACATCACTTAGTGGTGACAAAATTAACTGGTGATATTGCTACAGTGATAATTGCAGAGAAAGATTATGAATTTTCCATTACCGAAATCAATAAATATTGGTTAGGACAGTTTTTATTGTTATGGAAGCCACCATTATTGCCAATACCAGTGTTGAAAGTTGGTTTATCTAACAATGCAGTGATTTGGGTTCGCAGACATTTAGATAGTATTGATGGTATTAATAGGGGTTCGTATTCTCCAAAATTTGACCGTGCTTTGAAAAAAAGAGTTGTAGAGTTTCAACGCCAGCAACAGCTTAATGCAGATGGAATTGTTGGTGAACAAACTATGTTGATTATGCAATCATCGTCTGGACTGGGACCATCGTTGGCTATTAAACGATAATGAAAAATTATTAGCTTAGATGTTACCTGAAATAGGCTATTTTCATTAAGATATGGCTGGATTATTAACTACCAGTGAAACTGTGCGAAACCACATGCAGAGTTGTGTGTGAGAAATACCTACCCAATTAGAATTGTTTTTACTCTGACCTCAACCAATTATTTTCATTGGCATTGATTCAT
>JAUCGN010000083.1 GCA_030378125.1 Thiotrichales bacterium HSG1
TGGACATGGTGCGTGCAGAAGCTACTAAGCAAGAATAACTCTATTCAGGACGAGTTCCAAAAAATAGATTATCCTGAATAGTTGAAATTTTTTATTTGTGATTAATTGGTTCAAGGCTAGACATCAGTTTTTTAAAACCTTATCCTCACAAACAACTTTTTAGGATAAATTAGATTTTGGAACTACACTATCCTAAGTCAACACAGATACATAACCGCTACATACCTTAAAAATTAGGTAGTCCTAAACCGGTTACCAACACATACCATATCCACTGTTATCTTTACCGAAAACAAAAAAACACATCTCATTACATTAAGTAACAAGTTTGCCTTTAATGTTTTTATATTCGATTGTTATTTAGTTTATTCTAATAAATACCTTTAGGAAAACTATTTTTATATTATTGATTTTTCTATATTATATTTTTTTATTTGAGAATAGCAGTATTTTAATAAAGTTTTAATAATTATTAACCTATAAATTGTGATAAAATAACCTATAATCAATAAGAAATTAAGTAAAACAAATTGTTGTACATATAACTTTTCAGATAAACATTTTGGCCAAAAAACCAGATCGGTTTTTGCAACCAAGTCTTTAGAAAATCCATAGATATATTTTTCTGCTCCAAATACATATTTTTGGTAGTCCTATAGTATGTATACTTAAACTTACTAGGTCTTTTAAAACCTGATAAATTTTTTGGAAATACCACCGCTTTGTTTAGGACTACCATATTTTATTTAAGTGAACTCAGTCATTTCCGAGTTTTTAACTCCCCCTTTTAACCTTTTGGAATTATGATTACCAAACTGCGTAACATTGCTATCATTGCCCATGTTGATCATGGTAAAACAACTCTAGTCGATAAACTTCTACAACAATCAGGTACCTTAGGAACTCGAAATAACAATATAGAACGAGTTATGGATTCCAATGAATTAGAAAAAGAACGTGGAATAACTATTTTATCTAAAAATACTGCGATTCGTTGGCAAGATTACCGAATAAATATTGTTGACACTCCCGGTCATGCCGATTTTGGTGGTGAAGTTGAACGAGTATTGTCAATGGTTGATTCTGTGTTACTACTTGTCGACGCAGTGGAAGGGCCAATGCCCCAAACTCGTTTTGTTACTCAAAAAGCCCTGGAACGTGGTTTACGTCCTATCGTAGTAATTAATAAAATTGACAGAGATGGTTCTCGCCCAGATTGGGTTTTAGATCAAACTTTTGAACTATTTGACCGCTTGGGAGCCGATGATGCTCAATTGGATTTTCCGGTTGTCTATGCTTCCGCACTGAATGGTTACGCTAGTTCTGATAATAAATTACGTTCTGGTGATATGGAACCATTGTTTGAAGCCATCATTCAGCATGTACCAATCCCTGATGTTGACCCAGAGGAACCTTTCCAATTACAAGTCAGTGCATTAGATTATTCCAGTTATGTTGGTGTTATTGGGATTGGCAGAATAAATAGTGGCCGGATCAAAACTAATACTCCGATTGTCATCGTTGATGCTGAGAATAAGCAAAGGCAAGGTAGGATATTACAAGTATTAGGTTTTCATGGTTTGGAACGAGTAGAAATGGAAGAAGCTACGGCTGGTGACATAATTGCTTTCACTGGGATAGATAAACTCAATATTTCTGATACTCTTTGTGATCCAGAACATGTTATCCCATTACCAGCTTTAACTGTTGATGAACCAACTGTTAGCATGACTTTTCAGGTTAATACCTCTCCATTTGCTGGTAAAGATGGTAAATATGTCACTTCTCGCCAGATCATGGAACGGTTAAATCGGGAATTATTACATAATGTTGCATTACGGGTGCTTACTACTGATGATCCGGATAAATTTTTGGTATCAGGAAGGGGAGAGTTGCATTTAGGAATTCTTATCGAAAATATGCGGCGAGAAGGTTATGAGATAGCTGTTTCACGGCCTAAAGTTATTACTAAGGAAATTGACGGTGAACTATGTGAGCCTTATGAAAGTTTAACCATAGATGTTGAGCAAATTCATCAAGGTGTGGTGATGGAATTATTGGGGTCAAGAAAAGCTGAATTAACCAACATGTTGCCGGATGCAAAAGAGCGGGTACGTTTAGATTTTATAATTCCAGCTAGAGGTTTAATAGGTTTTCGTACTGAGTTTATGACTTCCACTTCTGGTACTGGTTTGATATATCATGTTTTTGACCATTATGCTCCGGTTAAACCGGGTAATATTGGGCAACGGACTAATGGAGTATTAATTGCTAATTCTGAAGGTAAAAGTCTGGGTTATGCATTGTTTAACCTCCAAGAAAGAGGACGTTTATTTATTGGGCATGGAACTGAAGTTTATGAGGGTATGTTAATTGGAATTCATTCTCGCAGTAGTGATTTAGTGGTTAATCCTCTCAAGGCTAAACAATTGACTAATATTCGGGCTGCTGGCACTGATGAAAATATTTTGTTAGTTCCACCTATTAAATTTTCTTTGGAACAAGCCATTGAATTTATTGATGATGATGAATTGGTAGAGATAACCCCTAAAGCTATCCGGCTTCGCAAAAAGTTTTTAAAGGAATTTGAACGTAAACGAGCTGCTCGCGGTAGGTAAAGCAAAAGTTGTAGTTGTCCTAACCACTATAGCATTTACCATTTGTATAAAACCAAAATTATGAATCATGTCAAATATACCAATAACATATAAAAATATTGTCAATAATCTTGAAGAAATAATCTCTGGTCAAACTTTTGCTATTAGAAAATTGTTGGCAGCTTTCGTTAGTGGAGGACATGTATTATTAGAAGATTTACCCGGAACTGGTAAAACTACTTTAGCCAAAGCATTAGCACAATCTTTACGCATTACTTTTCATAGAATACAATTTACTCCAGATTTACTGCCGTCAGATATTTTAGGAGTATCAATTTTTAACCAGAAAGATAAGGAGTTTAGCTTACATAAAGGCCCAATCTTTACCGAAATTTTGTTAGCCGATGAAATTAACCGGGCCTCACCTCGTACTCAATCAGCACTGTTGGAAGCAATGGAAGAACAGCAGGTTAGCATAGATGGAATTCAACATAAATTAAGTGAAAATTTTTTTGTAATAGCTACTCAAAATCCTATTGAATTTCATGGTACTTATCCTTTACCAGAAGCACAAATGGATAGATTTGCAATGCGATTCAGTCTGGGTTATGTTAGTGCAGAGGAAGAAGTGGCAATTCTAACTAACCAAGCTATAAAAACCATTACTTCTTGTGCTAATAAAACTGATATTCAATTATTAAAACAAACTGCCCAAGCAATTCGGATTAGTGAGGAATTAAAATATTATATTGTCAATTTGGTGCGAGCTACGCGAAATATAGAAGGAGTACAAATGGGTGCCAGTCTGCGGGCTGCACTAACATTAATGAAGACTTCACAAGCTCTCGCGCTGTTTGATGGAATGGAATTTGTTACTCCAGAACATATTCAAGAATTAGCAATTCCAGTAATTGCTCATCGTCTGAAAGTTAATTCACAAACACGTTTTAGTGGTTCCGATGGAGAAAAAATAGTACAGGATATTTTGCGTAAGGTAAAGGTTCCGGTTTAATTTTAAGTTCAATCTTTGTACAGTAAATCTTTTGATAGTTCTAAATAAAATAGTGATAATTCTAAAAACCTTCCAGTGTTTTAAAAACCTAGAAGGTTTGACAACTACCTATTTTAAGACTACCAATCTTTTGTCATTTATTTGTTAAAATTAAGGGTTTATTAAAAGTTTTGTCCTTAAATTTTGAAAATCTTGATTCCGACAAATAAATATCAATAAATTAAAGAAAAACATCCTGTACAAAGCAGGATTACCTAATAATTTACGTTTCACTACTTAATTCCATGTTGTATTAGTATAATAAATAGATTAATATATTGCATAAATTATCTATAGTTTTTCATATAAGAATTTTGGCCAAAAGGCCTGTCAGGTTTTGAAAACCAATCTTAAAAGGCTTATCTTTGCATAACTTCAGTTAGTACTATGAATACATTGAGTATAAAAACCATTTTATGGTTATTTACCGCAGCTATTGTGGTAGTTTTATTGACAATTGTTAGCATGTCTATCCAACAACAAACTAAACTGCAAAATAAATTAATATATTCGCAATTACAACATATTACATCAACTTTTGCTCAACAGCTTGATAGGGAAGTTGAGCTAGCTCAATACAGTGTTAGTCGCTTGAAAGGATATCTACCAATTTTGGACATAGATGTTGAAGAAAAAGTAACATTTTTACGAAATATGATGGCCGATAACCTACAATTTAACAATAATCACTATAGTAATTATATTGCCTTTGAAGCTGAAAAGGCCAGTAAATATTTTAACCAAAGAGGTAAATTGTTATTAGCTCATAAAAATATTTCTTTAGTTGACACAGTCAGATACAACAAACCACAACATGTAATTCATAAATCTATAAATAGAGCAAACTATGCCAATGATCCGAGAAAATCTTGGTATTATCTGAGTAAACACACGCCAGACATGCAAATTACTCCTATATATTTTGATAATGATCATACCAAAACAACCTTAATTAGTTTCAGTCAAGGTTTGTACGAATATCAAACTTTTAAAGGAGTTGTCGGAGTAAGTGTGCTAGTTGACACATTTTTTGAAGAAATAGAAAACAAACGTTTTGGTGAGACTGGCCATATGTTTTTGGTCGATTACAATGAAGGTATAGTTTTGAGCATTACCAACAACGTCAAATTCATAAATGCTCCAGAACGACAAGTTGTTAATTTATATACTGATGATACTAAGATGCCATTTTGGAAAAATATTATTAATGAAGATACTCCTTATTTGGAAGCACTTAATTCTAATGAGGAACTTTATACCTTATCTTCTAAAAAGTTACGTTTGTTACCCTGGACTTTGATAAGTTACCAAAAAACTTCTGAGTTGAAAAGTAACTCTCAATCTAATACCAGATATTTAGTTATTATGATTGGAATTGCGTTGCTATTATTAATTGTACTAATATTTATATTTTTCAAAATGTTGATTTTACCTCTGCGATTTATGCAAGAATCAATAAAAAATTTTACTAAACCAAACCAAACCTTTACAGTTCCATCCCAAGCTATTTTTGAACTACAGGCTTTAGCCGCAGATTTTAAATTAGTAACTACAAAATTAATCAAAATTAATCAAGAAAAAAATGAATGTGTAAAGCGTTTACAAAATACAACTGTTAACAATACCAAACAAGGAAAACAATTAGAACAGTGTCAAAATAAGTTGCTAAAACTGCATGGTAAAACTAAAAATTTTCAAACTGATTTAGAAAAATCCCACTTGGAAATTCAAAAAGCTCGGGTAAAAATCCAAAAATATAAATTAGATTCTAAGCGTGCTAAAGTACAAACCCGCACTGCATACCAAACTAAAACTCAATTTTTAGCCAATATGGGGCTTGAACTGCGTACTCCTATGAATGCAATTATTGGTTATACTGAAATGTTGCAGGAAGATGCTAAGGAACTAGAACAAAATGATTTTTTACTTGATTTACAAAAAATACATGGTGCGAGTTTTCATTTATTGGATTTAATTAACAATTTATTTGATATGTCACAAATTGAATCCAGCCAATTAGATTTATATTTAGAAACTTTTGATATAGCTCCAATGATTCAAGATGTTGTGGCAACCGTATCGCCTCTATTGGAGAAACGTTCTAATATTTTGAAAATTAGCTGTGATCCAGCCTTAGGTACAATGTCTGCGGATTTAACCAAAGTGCGACAAAATCTAATTAATCTATTGAGTAATGCTAACAAATTTTCCAGACAAAGTGTAATTGCGTTGGATGTTAATAGAGAAGCAACTGATGGAGTTGACTGGATTGTATACAATGTAACCGACCAAGGCATTGGTATGGTTCAAGAACAAATCGAAAAGCTATTTCAAGCATTTGCTCAATTTGATATGGAAATAACCACGAAAAGTAATACTAATCTGAGCTTGGCAATTACCAAACAATTTTGTCAAATTATGGGGGGAGATATTCTTGTTGAAAGTCAATTTGGACGTGGCAGTACCTTCACCATGCGTCTCCCAGCCCAAGTTACCCCTGTGGAAAACAATACTTAGGAATCATGGTCCACAATAGGACAGTATTACATATCAACAGTCTCATAGTTACATCTCATCGTTATACACAAGCATTTAAGTACTTGAAATTAAAATATATTATGTAGGGTGGGTAGAACGAAGTGAAACCCACCGCTATAGCTAACTTTAGTTTAGAAAAACAAGATAAATTTTGGGTAACCCTAAACTAAGTAGTTGTAAACCTACTAGGTTTTTGAAACCTAGCATGTTTTTTGAGATCATCACTATATTATTATAGGACTACAAATTTTGGATTCTTACCAAAACGTTATAAGGTTAAAAATTTAATTTGACATATAATATTCCCAAAATTGCAATAACTGCCGGAGAGCCTGCTGGAATTGGGCCAGATATTTTAGTGCAAATGGCTCAAGAACAATTTGATGCCTATTTAACGGTATTTGCCGACCCAGCTCTATTACAAAATCGAGCATCACAGCTAAACTTACCATTAAACCTAATCGAATCAGCCCAACCTCATCAACCAACAAATTTACATGTTGTCCCGATTTATACTAACCAACCAACTATATGTGGACAACTTAATAAAAAAAATTCTACCTATGTGTTGGATACTATAAAAACAGCTTGCCAAGCATGTTTAGATGGTTACTTTGATGCTTTAGTAACCACTCCAGTTCATAAAGGAATTATCAACGAAACTGGAATTAAATTTACTGGCCACACAGAATTTTTGGCTAATCAATGTGCATCTAAAGATGTAGTTATGATGCTAACCAGACCAAATTTACGAGTAGCCTTAGTTACTACCCATTTGCCTATATCTCAAGTTAGCAATTTCATCACTGCACAACGTTTAGAAACTATTATCAATGTCTTACACCTAGAATTACAAAATAAACTTGGTCTATTTAATCCAAATATTTTAGTCTGTGGCTTAAATCCACATGCTGGTGAGGATGGGCATTTAGGAACTGAAGAAATAACCACTATCATTCCTACTTTGAATAAATTACGGGCAAAAGGAATACAATTACAAGGTCCGATCCCAGCTGATTCTGCATTTCTTCCAGAACTATTATCTAATGTTGACGTGGTATTAGCCATGTATCACGATCAAGGTTTACCAATGATTAAGCAATATGGTTTTTCAAAAGTAATAAACTTAACTTTAGGATTACCATTTTTGAGAATTTCAGTTGGTCACGGTACAGCATTAAATTTAGCTGGCAC
>JAUCGN010000008.1 GCA_030378125.1 Thiotrichales bacterium HSG1
ATATATTTATGTTGTATGTTCTGAATATTAGTATACAGACGAATGATATTTTTGGATGTTTTTTTTTTATTTTTTTTTCGTCGAGTCTCGTGGGCTCGGAGATGTGTATAGAGACAGGAACATAGTGGTTTTTCAGTATTTGCCGGAGTTGGTGAGCGTACTCGTGAGGGTAATGACTTTTACCATGAAATGAAAGGCAGTAATGTATTGAATAAAGTTTCATTGGTATATGGACAGATGAATGAACCTCCCGGCAACCGTTTACGAGTGGCATTGTCTGGTTTGACTATGGCTGAGTATTTCCGTGATGAAGGACGGGATGTTCTGTTATTTATTGATAATATTTATCGTTATACTTTAGCTGGGACTGAGGTTTCTGCACTTTTAGGTCGTATGCCTTCAGCAGTGGGTTATCAACCGACTCTGGCTGAGGAAATGGGAGCTTTACAAGAACGGATTACTTCAACTAAAACTGGTTCGATTACTTCAATTCAAGCAGTATATGTACCAGCCGATGACTTGACAGACCCATCTCCAGCTACTACTTTTGCTCACTTAGATGCAACGGTTGTGTTATCTCGTCAAGTAGCAGAGTTAGGTATTTATCCAGCTGTAGACCCACTTGATTCTACCAGCCGTCAGCTTGATCCATTAGTAGTTGGACAGGAACATTATGAGGTTGCTCGTGCAGTACAGGGAACTTTGCAACGTTATAAAGAACTGAAAGATATTATTGCCATTTTGGGTATGGAAGAATTATCTGAAGAGGATAAATCAACTGTAGCCAGAGCCCGTAAAATTCAAAAATTCTTGTCTCAACCTTTCTTTGTTGCCGAAGTATTTACTGGCTCAAAAGGTAAATATGTACCTATTCGTGAAACGATTGTTGGTTTTAAAGGTATTATTGAAGGTAAATACGCTCATATTCCTGAGCACGCATTTTACATGGCCGGCAACATTGAAGAAGTTTTAGAACGAGCCAAGTAGGAGCATAAATATGACAATGAACGTTCATGTCGACATAGTTAGTGCTGAAGCTGAGATTTTCTCTGGTTTAGCTGAAATGGTTATAGCACCAGCTGCCAATGGTGAAGTTGGTATTTTGCCACGTCATGCCCAGTATATAACTCCATTAACTGAGGGATTGATTCGGTTAAAACTTGGTAATGACAAAGAAGAATCTTTTTATGTTTCTGGTGGAATGTTAGAAGTACAACCACATAAAGTTACTGTATTATCTGACACTGCTCTCAGAGCTCATGATATTGATGAGGAAGCAGCCTTAGAAGTCAAAAATAATGCTGAAAAACTATTGTCAGATAAAAAAGCTGCTTTTGAATTTGCTAAAGCCCAAGCTGAATTAGCGGAAGCAATGTTGCAATTACGAGCCATTGAAAAATTACGAAAGATCAAGAAGTAAAGTTATTAATGTAATGGTTTTACCAACATCAAAAGTTATAGTTGTTTTGAAAAATTTATTCCGTTTTGGAAACAGCTAAGTACTGAAACATATATAATATCTTGAAATTTATGTTTCGGTACTTAAACATTTATCTGAAAATATATAACTATTACAGTAATAAGTAATTGAGTTGTTTGGAGTTCAAGGTTTTATCCTTACCTAACCTTATAATGCTTTGAATTCCAAGTTATTATTATTTTAAACGTTTTATTAATTGGAGAACTTTATGGCTGATTTTTTAATAGCACCTTCTATTTTATCCGCAGATTTTGCCCGTTTAGGAGAAGAAGTTTCTAATGTATTAGAATCTGGGGCAGATATTGTACATTTTGATGTAATGGATAATCATTATGTTCCAAATTTAACCATAGGCCCCTTGATATGTGAAGCTTTGCGTAAGCATGGTATAACTGCTCCAATTGATGTGCATTTGATGGTTAAACCAGTGGATCGAATTATTCCTGACTTTGCTGAAGCAGGTGCTACTTATATAACTTTTCATCCGGAAGCTAGTGAACATATTGACCGTACTTTACAACTAATTAAATCATTGGGTTGTAAATCTGGTCTCGTATTTAACCCAGCAACTCCGTTAGATTATCTAAGATATGTAATGGATAAAGTTGACATGGTATTACTGATGTCGGTAAACCCTGGTTTTGGTGGACAATCTTTCATTCCAGCTACTTTAGATAAACTGCAAGAAGCTCGGCAAATTATTGATGCTAGTGGACGAAATGATGTTAGATTAGAAATTGATGGTGGTGTAAAAATTGATAACATCAAAGAGATTGCCAAATCTGGGGCAGATACTTTTGTGGCTGGTTCTGCTATTTTTGGTACTGCTGATTACAAGGCAACTATTGACGCAATGCGTTCTGAATTAGCACAGGTTTAATTTATGAGTTTAAATATACCAGAGTTAGTTTTAGTCGATTTAGATGGCACTATGATAGATACCGCAGCAGATTTAGCTTATGCAACTGATGGTATGTTATCAAAACTGAATCTACCGCAACAAGGTGAAGTTAAAGTTCGAACTTGGGTTGGTAATGGAGTTAAAACTTTAGTTGCCAGAGCTTTAGAAGGTAAAATGAATCCAAATCCAGAACCTGAACTATTGGAGCAAGCCTTAGATATATTTGATATATTATATTCCTCAGTAAATGGGGATTATAGTCAACCTTATGCTGGGGTGGTTGAGGGTTTAGAATGGGTAAAATCTCAAAATATTAACTTGGCTTGTATTACCAACAAGGCGGAAAAGTTTACCTTGCCATTGTTAAAAGCTAAGGAGCTTGAAAAATACTTTAGTTTTGTCATCAGTGGTGATAGTTTACCAAAGAAAAAACCTGACCCAATGCCGTTATTACATGCGGCTAAGCATTTTAATGTAGACCCAAAAAAATCTTTAATGATAGGTGATTCTACTAATGATGTACAAGCAGCTAGAGCAGCCGGTTTCCAGATTTTATGTGTAACTTATGGTTATAATCATGGTCAGGACATTCGTTTGGCTAATCCAGATGCAATTTTAGATTCGTTAGAGCAAATTAGTGAGTTGTTTTGAGTTTTATAAAAATAAGGTAGCGTTATAAATATAAAGCTATCCATACACTGATAACAATGATCGGGTAGGATCGGTGCAACTAAAGTAAAACCGAACATTTCAATGATGCCAGTACAAATGGTAGGTTAGGCTTTACTGCACTGTCGTTAAGTTAAAAATCTAAGTCCATTCAAGGCTAAAGTTTTTTTAAAAAATTCAGCGATAAATCATGTTTAAGCCGCAATTACCTTAGGAACCTTATAATAATTTTTAATTAACAAAGAATTATGAATGATACTTTTATAAAAATTAAAGATGTACGGTTTTCACGAGGAGGCCGTTGGATTTTTGATGGAGTTAATATAGATATACCACGAGGTAAAGTCGTTGCGATTATGGGACCAAGTGGTACCGGCAAAACTACCTTGTTGCGTATGATAGGTGGTCAACTAAAACCCCATTCTGGCACGATAGAAGTTGATGGCAAAAATATTTCCACTGCATCGAACCAAGAACTATACCAGTTACGCACTAAAATGGGGATGTTGTTCCAAAGCGGAGCATTGTTAACCGATATAAATGTGTTTGAGAATGTGGCTTTCCCACTGCGAGAACACACTAAATTGCCAGAATCATTGCTACATCATTTAGTATTAATGAAATTACAGGCAGTCGGTTTGCGTGGAGCTAGAAACTTAATGCCAAGTGAGTTGTCAGGTGGCATGGCACGCCGAGTCGCATTAGCCAGAGCTTTAGTTTTTGATCCAATAATGATCATGTACGATGAACCATTTACTGGCCAAGACCCAATATCTATGGGAGTGTTAGTGCATTTAATCCGTTCCATTAATGATGCTCTTGGTTTGACCAGCATTATTGTGTCACACGATATACAGGAAACCACTCAAATTGCTGATTTAATTTATGTTATTTCCAATGGCAAGGTAGTCAGTCACGGCACTCCTGATGCTATGAAAAATTCTGAATCAGCTTGGGTTAAACAGTTTATCAATGGTGAATCGGATGGGCCAGTACCATTTCATTATCCAGCCCCAGACTATGTTGAGGATTTATTGGGAGAAGCTCAATGCTAAATCAATTGCAACATTTAGGTAAAGTAACTTTAGGTTTTTTTGAACGATTAGGGCGTGGACATATATTTTTAGTCCAAGTTTTAGCCGCAATTCCCGGTTTATTTCTACGACCTCGCTTAATCATCGCCCAAATATTCTCAATTGGAGTGTTGTCATTAAGCATTATCTTGGTGTCAGGACTATTTATTGGCATGGTATTGGGTTTACAAGGTTACAATACTTTGGTCAACTTTGGAGCTACTGAATCGCTGGGAGCGGTGGTATCACTATCTTTAGTTCGGGAATTAGGACCAGTATTGACATCATTATTGTTCGCCGGTCGAGCCGGTTCAGCATTGACGGCAGAAATAGGTTTGATGAAAGCTACTGAACAGTTGTCTGGTATGGAAATGATGGCGGTTAATCCAATCAAACGAGTGATTGCTCCTAGATTTTTAGGTGGAATTATTGCCATGCCAATATTAGCTATAATTTTTAGTGCTGTCGGTATTTTAGGTGGTTATTTTTTGGTAGTAGAAGTGTTGGGAGTAGATGCTGGTTCTTTTTGGTCACAAATGCAGGATAAAACTGATTTGATAGCCGATGTTATGAATGGAGTTATAAAGAGCATCGTCTTTGGTATCGTGGTTACTTGGATTGCTGTTTTTGAAGGTTATGATTGCGTACCAACTGCGGAAGGCGTGAGCCGAGCTACAACTAAAACCGTTGTTCATGCTTCTTTGGCAACTTTGGCCTTAGATTTTCTTTTGACCGCTTTGATGTTTAGCGATATTTAATTTATGAAATTTTTGCTTAGTTTAAGTATCTTAGTCGTATCATCAGCTTGGGCCTTGCCGCCGATCCAACCACTAATCGATCAGGCTAATCCAAACGACACTTTGATTATACCTGCTGGCACTTATGCGGGACCTCTAACTGTTGACATACCAATTACGATTGATGGTAATAATGAGGTTGTAATTGATGGCGGTGGTAAAGGCACGGTGGTGTATTTAGACATTGATGGAGCCCAATTGCGTAATTTGCATATTACTAATTCTGGGGAATCGCATAATCAAATAGATGCCTGTATACAAGTACGAGGTAATTTCAATGTTATTAAAGATAATATTCTCGATAACTGTTTGTTTGGAATAGATTTACAACAATCTGATAATAATATTGTACGGCGTAATAAAATTACTTCCAAAGCATTGTCGTCATTAGGAATACGTGGTGATGCAATTCGATTATGGTACAGCATGAATAATAAAGTTGTTAAAAATCAAATTATTAATTCTCGTGACAGTGTGGTGTGGTATTCTAAAAATAATCTAATAGCTGATAACGTTTCGATTGGAGGTCGTTACGCATTACATTTTATGTACAGTCAATTTAATCGAGTGGAAAACAACCGTTATGAAAACAACTCGACAGGGATTTTTTTGATGTACAGTGATGATGTTGAATTGAGAGGTAATATTATTTCTCATTCCATAGGGACAATTGGCATGGGTATAGGTCTTAAAGAAACTAGCAACGTTAAAATAGAAGACAACCAAATTATTTACTGTGCTACTGGAATTTATTCTGATCTTTCACCCTATCAACCTGATACTAATAATATTTTCAAAAACAATAAAATTGCCTATAATGATATTGGATTTTTATTCCATAACGATTGGCATGGCAGTATTCTAAAAAATAATCAGTTTATTGGCAACCATAATCAAGTTGCAGTACAAGGTGCTACTACAGCTAACCGCAATGTATGGCAAGATAATTATTGGGATGACTACGTTGGTTTTGATCGCAATGAGGATGGTATTGGTGACACTCCTTACAAAATATATAGTTATGCAGATCAAATTTGGATGGATATTCCAGATACTAGATTCTTTAAAGGCTCTATTATGTTGGAAGTATTAAACTTTTTAGAACGTTTAGCTCCTTTTACTGAACCACGTTTATTATTGAATGATTCTAACCCAAAAATTGAGCCATGAGAAGATTAGTAATCTTGGTAGTCCTAAATAATGTAGTGATTACCTCAAAAAACCTAGTAGGTTTACCACTATTTAGTTTAGGACTACCCTAATCTTTACCTTAAATTCACTCACAAGTTTCATACAAAGTAGTGGCGGCTCCAAAAACTTCCATATTTTCAATATTATAGAAGGGTAACTACTGTATATTGCAGGACTAACAATAGTTTTTTTATCGCAAAAGCTCTGGCATATTATCAAAATCACAAAATACACCATCATTAACTTCCACACACCACGACTCTGGAATTTGTTTAATAAATAAATCAAATACTAACATTATTTGAGAATCTTTTTGCTGAGTTTTGTTATGAAAAACAATAGGCACAGAATAAATAATTCTACCTTTATCATCTAAGGTAATTTCAGGAGGAGATATCGTAGTCTTAGTTTTTATATTAAAGTTGGGTATAACAATATATGGCTTGCCTTCATACAAAACATAAAAAGTTCCATTGACATTAAAAGATAGCTTTTCAACTCCCGGGAATTTTAAACCTTCTGCAATAAAAGTTTCCGGAGAATAAATAGTTGAAGTTATTTTTTGCGAACTACCATCTGGATATACCATTTTTGCCTGTTGCAGTTCTAATTTAGCTCTCTGTCTAGGAAAGTGAATTCCCGGCCGCATATCAATCGGAGCATTATCAAAATCACAAATTGATTCATTAGTAATTTCGTCATAAATACACCACGCATTAGGTGCTGGTTCAATAAACGGATCAAACATAACTATATAACGAGCATCTTCACGCCTAGTTTGTTCCGATACTTCCATTAACACATCACCACTCTTACCTACTATCACTCGACCATTATTCAATATTTCTGACAGAGCTATTGAATCATATGGAACTGGAATTATTTTATATTGTTGACCAGTTGGTGTGGCTACTTGTTGAAATCCTCCGGCACCAATTGACAAACTTGGTTTACCATTAGTTTGTTTAACATTGTACGGCATAAAACCATATTTATCCGAGTTTTTAGTATTCTCTACAATTAAAGTTCCAACTTCTGATTGATAAATAATCAAATCAGTAAAACCTTCAGCAACTAATGTACGTCTAATACTTTCTTTTACAGTTATGCCACGACCGGCCAAACCAAAACCCTTATTAATATCAATTATTGTTGGTAATGATACTTGTTTTGGTAACTTTAACAATTTAGGTAACAAGGTTAAATCAGAACCAATAGGTGCTGTTATTGCTCCACTTTCATGGTTAATCAACCAGTTAGATAAAAACTCGGCTTTGGTTGGTTCAATATCTTCCGACAAATTGACGAGTATTTTAGAAATATTCCGACTAGTCTGATGCTGAAAAATGATTGGGTTTAACATGTTCAAATGTTGTTGGGTAAACTGCTTTATCACTGGACCAGAAAAACCAGCCATATTAGTTGGAGTTAAATCGGCTAATGCTATTAGAGAAAGATATTGAAACTGTTCTGAAGTAATTCCGTCCAGAGCTTCATAACCAAATTCTGCTAACTGTTTCCCATTTATTGCAGCGAAAGTTTTGGCTGGAATTTTACTCACGTCTTCAGCAGTAAATAAACTAAAAATTGCTGGTTCAAGTTGTCGTAAACGTTCATTATCTAATACTGCAATTTCTTCTGGTTCTAGTCCAAAATCTTGTAAAATTGGTGGTTTATGAGGCAGTCTAACTCCATCGCCTAATACTACATCATCCGTTAGTTCAACTGTCGGACTTAATTGTACATGGGATAAAGTTGTCCCCGGCAAAATTTTAACCGCTCCTATTTGGGCTGGGTATTTTGTATCACCAATTATGTTACCACCTAGATTGCAATCAACGAGTGTCGCATGAGCTATTAGCTGAACATCCTTTATCGCACATCCATCTCCCCCACCAACCACACCACCTAACTTGCCTTTAGTTAAAGTGGCTGCGGGAGCTAATTGTATATCTCGGATAACTCCACCTATTACACTGTTATTAACATTATTACCAGCTAACATACCACCAGTTAAAGTATTTCCCACAAAATTAACATCGTTAATAATTCCATCATTCACAATGTCACCACTCAATTTACCACCAACCACTGTTGCAGTTTCAAGAAAATTGGAATTTGCTATCATGCCATTGTTTTCAACATAACCAGCAAAAATTGCGTTACCTATATTTCCATGTTCTGTAACCGTTGTATCTTCAGTAAAAGTTTTACTTTGACCAGAAAAATTTGTATCAACTATTGTTGGTAGGGATTGGATAGAAGGGTCAGAAGATGGAGCTTGAGTAGTTAATATATCATCATCAGTAATAGTTAAAGTCGCTGTTTCAATGCCCAGTAAACTACCCACAATTAAAGGAGTTAAATTGTTTAAATTCAACTGGATAGTTGAACCAATAGTTGCGTTTTGACTGATAGGTATGGTAAAACTTTTATCCCCTCTTTCATCATTATCCCAATGAAGAGTTCCGTTGACAATTTGAAAATCTTTATTGGTAACTGCGGTATTACCAACAATATTATAATCAACCTCAAATTCCCCAATTAAACCATTGCGATTGATAGTAATGGTAGCCTGTTTAGCTTTGCGAGAGGCGGTAAAATACTTAGAAATAAAACTAATAACATTATCGACATCATTACTATAAGCAATCCCACCTGGGTCAACAATCATTCCATCAATTCCAGTATCATCACCAAGTTCACCATCTTTAAGAGTGAAATGGGCAGCAACCACTTGTTCACCGTTAATCTCACTTATATCAAAAGTAACATTTGGCAAAATATACCATCCATTGGTAGTTGGGTCACCTGGAATTGTAGGACCGTATTTTTTGAATACTGGTAAAGTACGCAATTTTTTTATTGCATGGAAATAAACGGTGACTTTAGCCTCTTGACATGATAATTTATAAGATATAACGCCCTGTGGAAAATCATGTTCTCCAGTTTCCGCTATGTGAGAAGTTAGTTCTACGATATGACAATTTTCAGTTTGTAAAGTTATAGGTTGCTCTGTTACCGCATCCAATACAGTTTTTACATTGACTAAATCACCAGTGTTTGTATTATCATCAGTTCCATTGTTTGTATTATCATCAGTTCCATTGTTACCAGTTTGGCCATCTTTAACAACTTCATTACTACCAGTTTCATTAGTTTCATTATCTTGCAATGGAGGTATTGGTTTGAATTTAGCAGCACAAGTTATATCAGTATAGAGCGATACCGTGCCGTCACAACCTTGCCATTGGTCAAATTGAAAACCATCATTGGGACTGGCTGTTAAGTTAATTCCTTGTCCATAATCAAATGTATACTCACATTCAGTACCACAATTTATACCTTTAGGACTGCTGGTAATAACACCGTTAGTAGCTGGCGTAATTGTTAAAGTTTTAGGTAGTCCGGCAAAAGTGGCAGTACAAGTTTTATCTTTATTAATTCTTATCGAACCATCAGTTTCACAGTCTCCAGTCCAGCCAGTAAATGACCAATTGTTATCTGGAGTAGCAGTTAAAGTTAGTTCAGTTTGATCAACATAATCAAATTCACAGTCATTACCACAATTAATACCATACACATCCGTTACAGTTCCATTACCAATTTTTTCTACTGTTAGTTTATAATATACTGAAACAGGGGGAGTAGGAGGTACGAGTATAGGGGGTATGGGTGGTGTTGATAGCAACTCGTAAGCTCCAACATCACAAGCAGCACCTTGAGGACGAGCAGTACCGCGTTGGTCAGTGGCTTCACAACCATTACCAGCATCAATGGCAACTGAGCCAGATAGTAATTCATGAGTTTCAGTGCTACCACCATTATTTGCTAAAGTTGGGTTAATATTCAAATTGCTCACAACTGGAGTGCCACAGCCACCATCTTCAATCAAATTATTACCATTGTCATTAAATATGTCATCATCAACACAATCTCCACCACTACTGCTCCCGGCAATTATAGTGTTCTTTAAGTTAATGGTTGCACCATTATAGATACCACCGCCATTTACACTAGCAGAATTAGCATAGATAGTGCTATTTCTTACCATCATTACATTGATGTTGTACAATCCTCCCCCATTATTCCCTGCACTATTTCCAGATATGGTGCCATTAATAATAGTCACTATGCTTTCTTCATTGTAAACACCACCCCCATCATTCCCTGCACTATTTCTAGAAATGGTACTGTTATTTATATTAAGAATTCCTTCGTTATAAATTCCAGCCCCAGAATTATTGGAAGCATTGTCCGCTATAGTGCTATTAGTAATATTTGCTATTCCTAGCACATAAATACTGCCAAGATCATTGGTATTATTACTGTGTACTTTGCTATCGTTCAGGTTTAACACTCCGGCAACTTCAATGGCGGTCTGAGCATTTATTGCAGTTGGAAGTACAGTTGTTCCGGTTATGTTTAAGTTGTTTATAGTGGTTGTGCCATTAGCAATGTTAATAGAAACAAAATTACCCCCGTCAATAGTTTGACCACTACCGTCAATTGTTAAATTTTTGTTAATATTAAATGTATTAGCAATATTAATGGTATAAAGACTATCAAAGTCAATCGAACCTCCCGGACAAAGGTCAGTTATTGCTTGGCGTAATGAACCGGCTCCAGTGTCATTAGCATTAGTTACCGTGATGGAAGCATTGCAAATACCAGTAGTGGTAACGGGTAGTTCGCTACTTAAAATACTGGTCAAATCATTTTGTTGAAGATCATGAGATGGAGTGGAGGTTTCTATAACAAAATAGTAAGTTGTACCAGCCGTTAAATCACCAATGTTAGCAATTCCTATTGATTTGGCAGTCGTAGTAGCAATAGAGTATGGACCACCTGAATTAGTAGAATATTTAATTTGATATTCACCACCGTCGCCAGTATAAATAATCGGAGTCCAATTAAGGTCAATACTTGTATTGGTTAAATTTGTTGCATTCAACCCGGTTGGGGGAACTGTTTGAGTATTTCTCCAATCTGAATCTTCAGTTGTTGGAGTACTATCTTCTTCATCAGTAAATGCATTGTAATCTAAATCTGTCAAGCTTAAACTAGCTGGTAAGGAAGGAATAGTTCCGGATAGTTGATTATTAGTAAGAATTAACATACTTAAACCGGTGATAGCATTTAACGCTGGAACAGTTCCCGATAGTTGATTTTCACCTAACGAAATAATCTGTAGATTACTTAAACTATTTAAATTAGGAATGGTACCATCCAATTGATTATCATCAAGAATAATTTCTCGCAATGTAGTGAAGCCACTTATTACAGTTGGAACATTACCAATTAATTGGTTACCTTCTAGCCAAATTGTTTGTAAACTGTTAAGATTTGTCAGGTCAGGAATTGTACCAGTTAAACCATTGTATTTCAAACGAAGGTGTTGTAAATTGATGAGGTTGGATAAATTAGGGATTGTACCTGACAATGAATTATTGTACAGGGAAAGTTCTTGTAAAGAAGTTAAAGCACTTAAATCTGGAATGGTTCCATTTAAATTTTGACCATTTCTACTGATGGAAGTCACATAACCACCAGTACAAGTTATTCCAACCCAAGGAGAAGAAGTACAAGGAGTAGTCGTTATATTCCAGTTATTAGTTCCATTATCACTCCAACTAGCTCCATTAGTACTATCATAAAGGGCAACCAAAGTTTCACATTCAGCCTGAGGAATTTCAAGTTGAGTAGTACATATCCCGGATGTTTCATAAGCCCCAATATCACATTTTCCATTTTGAGGACGCAAAAAACCACGTTGGTCAACAGTTGTTCCACAGGTGGTATTACCAGTATTAATAGCCGGAGAACCGGTTAGCAAAGCAAAAGTTTGAGTTGTGCCACCATTATTTTTTAAAGAGTCAAGTTTTGGGTCACCAGAAAAAGTCGGGCTACAACTATTATTTTCAATTAAATTCTTAACATTGGTAGAAATAGTTCCAGTATTAATACAGTCAGTTACACTACTATTAGCAATTATAGTATGTTTAAGGAAGAGATTACCAGCATTATTAAGACCCTCACCAGTGTTACCAGAAAAAGTATTGTTGTAACTGGCAGCCGTACGAGCATTAAAAAAACCAGCACCATTTGTAGCCGAATTGCCAACAAAAGTACTATTTGTAATCGTTAAACTATTGTTATTATAAATTCCTCCACCATCGGCAGCAGAATTATCAAGGAACAGACTGTTTTCTACCGTCAATACACTACCACTATTAACTAAAATACCTCCCCCATTGGCAGCGATTTCTTTACCATTCCTGATTGTTAAACCCTTCAAGGTCGTCATACCACCATCTATTTGGAAAATTCGACTGTTTAAATTACCATCAAGAGTGATTCTGTGTTTTTTAGCATCAATAGTTAAATTCTTACTAATGGTTAATTGGCTACTAAGGGTAATATAATAATTATCAAAAAAATCAATAGTATCAACAGTAGTAGCATCAGTAATTGCCTGTCGTAAAGAACCAGTACCACTGTCACTGTTATTAGTTACAGTGATGGTAGCAGCAAAAACAATATTAGTTATTAATAAACAAAAAGTTATAATACATAATTTTATAATATTCATATTTTCATTAACTCTAGTTATGGGCCTAAACTACAATCATTATTTCCCGGAATTTAAACTTTAGTTTGGAAAGATAAATCCTTTACTCCTGATCTTAATGGGGAATTTCATCATAAACACACCAGTACTAATTATTGTTGCTGATAACTGTTGTGCTGTTGGTTTATAGCCCACCGATGCTCTTTTCCATCTTTTTTAAGTAACCGTCCTTCAGGTAATAATAGTTCAAGATTTTCTATTTTGACAGTATTTGCATCCAAATTACTAATGTACTTGGAAATATTTTTATTCTTTTTATGTTTAAGTACGATTAGGTCTAACATATCAAGTAATCCTAAATAATATAGTAATAACTTCAGAAACTTATTATTTATCAAAATAATAAAATATTTATCACTATTTTTTAAAGATTACTAACAAGAGTACTAATGAACAAGGTAGTATTGTATAACATGTTAAAAATATTAAGGAAAAAATTACTTTGGCAGGTATTGTAAGAGCTGTTAGCTTATCCGAGCATTGGTTGCAAATGTAAACAAAAAAATATGATAACGTTTAAAATCATACTTCCTTCCAATTTTATTTTCACTTGTACTGTTAATTCTTTTCCATTTTGTGATATTATCACCACCATTAATTTTTCAATCCTTTATTCTAACTATATTATTTCACATTTTTATCACATCATCAACACTCCTTAATCTTATAATTTTCGGTTAGGTTTCTAAATTTCCAAATATGTGTTTTTAAATGAAAAATTATTATTTATACTACACTAACTATAAATTAAATGGTACTTAAAACAATGGCTGTTACAATTACAGAAAAAGCTGCTATACATATTCAAAAAAGCCTTGCTAATCGTGGCAAAGGTATAGGTTTACGAGTTGGAGTTAAAACTTCCGGTTGTTCAGGTATGGCTTATGCGATAGAGTTTGTTGATGAAATTGAAGAACATGATCAAGTGTTTGAATCTCAGGGAATTAAAATCATCGTAGACTTAAAAAGTTTGGTTTATCTGGATGGTACTAAACTTGATTTTGTAAGAGAAGGACTAAATGAGGGTTTTAAATTTAACAATCCTAACATCAAGGGTGAGTGCGGTTGTGGTGAGAGTTTTGCTGTATGATGGACAATTATTTTACAACTTTTGGTTTACCGTTATCTTTTGATATAAATACTAAAAAACTTGCTGAATATTATAGAAATTTACAGAATACCATGCATCCAGATAAATTCGTCAATGCTCCAGAACAAGAACGGCGATTAGCTATGCAAAAAACTGTACAGATTAATGAGGCTTTCCAAACTCTAAAAGACCCTCTTAAACGTGGACTTCATTTATTACAGTTGCAGGGTGTGGATGTTAATGGTAACACTGTGGTGGATAGTGATTTTTTGATGACCCAAATGGAATTGCATGAACAACTCAATAGTATTAAACAACAATCTGTTCCAATTGATTCATTGAACGATTTTCTGCTCCAAATTCAACATGAACAACAACAGTTAAATATTTTGTTAATCAAACATTTTTCAGAAGAAAATTATCAACTTGCTCATGGTAATGTACAAAAGTTACAATTTTTTGCCAAGTTATATGAAGAAGCACTTAGATTGGAAGAAAACTTGTTGCTTAGTCAATCATCTTAAATATTAAGTGTATGAATAATAATCTATAAATTATTTTTTACTGTAAAAACTAATCAAAGAAATTCAATCTATTATTTTAAAACTTTTGTCAGAGTATCTATACGTTTTTGTACTGTTTTGGGATTAAAATTAACTTTTTGATTATTGGCTAAATTCAAAGCTCGTTGATAATAGGTTAATGCAGCTTTTGGTTGATTAATGTGGTCTAAACTAATCGCAAGATTGTATGCATAACCAGCATGTTTTTTATCATAACGCATTGCCTCAAAATAAGCAGGTTGAGCTAATTCCCAACGTCCTTGACTAGCATATAAATTACCTAAACTAAAGTGGATATATGCTGCTTTAGGTGATTCTCTTAACAAAAGTTTTAGTTTAGTTTCACTTTTAGGATTGTTACCAAAACTATTAATTAAACCAACTTGAGCATGGTTATCTTTAGGGTATTTACGCAGTATTAGGCGATAAAATTGTTGAGCTTGTTGAATGTTATTGTCTCGTACCGCTAAAGCTGCCATTCCTAACAGGGCATCACGATTATTTTTATCATGACGTAAAACTTGTTGATATGCACGTTTAGCTTTTTTATTGTTACCACTTTGTAACGCATTGTAAGCCTTAGATAAATCTTTTTCAACAACATTCACTTTTTTCTTCAAGGTACGAATATTAGCTTTTTGCTCAGGTATAGCTTTAGGAAGTTTAATTGGAACCGGTTTAGGTGTTTTAATAATTGGTTTAATCTTTTTAATTTTATCAATCGTCACTGATAATGGTGGTTTTACTGGTGTAATGTTCTCATCTTGAACCTTTTTAGTTGGCTGTTCAGTCACAACTGGTTGTTTAACTTTGAGCGTAAGTGGTTGCTCAACTGGAATGGGATTAGCTGTAGATCGCTGAGATAATTTGCCAAGCTGTAATGGTGGTGATTGTTCCAAATTAAGTAAAGGTTGTAAAAAATAATAACCAGCCCCTATTCCTATCACCATAATTCCTAAAATTGCTACTGACCATATGGTACGCTTGGAAGAATGTTTTGATTTATCATTGGATTGATTTGTTTGACCGGCGATGAAAATTCGTTGTGCATCTTGAGGCTGATATTCTGTCGATTTTACCGGTTTTTCCAGTGGAGATTGTTCATTTATGCCCAACATTGGGATTTGTGGGTCTTCAGCTTTTTCTGAATATTCTTTGTCGCTTAATGAAAAAAGCTTTTGAATTTCATCAACATCTGATAATTTATCATTATTGGGTAGTTTAACCTCGGTCTCAATTGGAGGTGACACAGTTGGTACATCAGTTTTTACATCTTCAACAATGTCTTCTTGTATGTCATTTATTTTAGAATTTGGCTCATTTTGAAATTGAGGCAGAAATTCATCCTCCCATTTTTCGGAAACATTATCTAATTTTTCAGGTTGCGGATCAGGAGAGGTAGAAAGATCATCTTGTTGAAACTGCGATAGTAATTCTCCATCCCAATTATTCTCATCTGAAGTAATGGTTGAGCTGTCAACAGTTTCATCCCAATTATTCTCAGAAGTAATGGTTGGGCTATCAATAGTTTCATCAACTTTTTTCAAAGCATCCATCAATAAGCTCATATTTTTACTTCCAAATTAAAATTTGTTAAATCAAACCTTCCATATTTTCAAAATTCTAGAAGGTTTAAGATACTATTTCTGATTCCTTAAAGTTATCAAAGCATTTCACGAATATGTGGTTCTGCTCGATGAAATAAGACCCAAGCTGGTCCCAATAACAATAACCATAATACAAGTGGTCGGAAAACATTACCATAATTCCAATCCATTCCTTGAATAGCGGCATGAATTAATACCATCAAATCTGCTGCTGGATTGAAAATTAATATGAATTGCATTTGCTCTGGCATTTGGGATGGCATGTATAAAATTGGGGTTAAATATAACGTGATAGTAATTAAAAATGGGAAAAATTGACCTATATCTTTTAAAAACAAAGCTATAATTGCCAGCAAATAACACAAAGGCAGTAGCCAAACAGCTAACAATATTACGGCCAAAATTGCCACAGGTATAGCACTAGGACCTTGCAATACTCCGACCGTTATTACCATTACAGTAATATATAGTATGACAGATAGTAACACTGGTAAAAATGGTAAAATTACGATTGGAAATACTGCTCGTCGATATAAACTACCAAATTCAGCTAGTATACTTAAACTACGGGTTAATACATCGGCTATCAGTAACCAAGGTAACATCCCAATCAAAAAATAATCCACAAATGGTATACGGCCCGGAAATTTAATTTTTAAAACAATATCCAGTAAAAACCAGAAACCTATAATTTGTAGTGCCGGCTGAAACAATAACCATGCATCACCAAACAAGGTACCTGATGTTCTGGTGGTGATATCACGTTTAAGTAATAAAAACAACAAATGTCGGTGAGAATATGCAGCCATAAATGGACCCCATAAACCAGCATAAGTTGCTACAACATAACGTTTTAAGAAATTAAATACAGTCATCATGTAATGATAACATATTTGGGTAGTTCTGCATAAAATGAGATTTTTGATAATTCTTATTCATTGGAATAATTCCGAATAGCTATTGAACTACGGTTCTATTCTTTTTATCCATTTTTCTTTAGATTGATTAATTATCTTAACAATAGCTTTAGAGGAGATAGTTGCTCCGGTTATTGCGTCAACTTCATTGGTCGCTGATTTCATACCTTTTTTAACCATGACCACAGCAGGTTCTATTGTCAAAGCCTTAAAATTCATTTGAAAGTCAGTATCTTTATAAATTTTGTCTCCTAAACCGGGAGTTTCACGACTTTCTAAAACTTCCATCCCAACTATCAAACGTTTAGCTGGAATATAACCATATAATATTTGAATAGTGTCTTGAAAGCCAGGACCAGATGCCTCAATAGCATAACCAATCAATTTTTTTTCTGCATCAAAACCAGCATAAATAATCTCATTATTACTTTCTGAATCAACTGGTTGTAATTTATTATCAAGATAGTGTAATTTTTGGATATGGACAACTTTAGGTAAAACATTAAACACAGCCTCACGCAAAACTTTAGCTTTGTATGCCGTTATAGTTGGTAAAGTTATTTCATAAATGGCTATAATGGCAATCCCAGAAATCAATCCGGCAATAGCCAAAGTTGATATTAATTTTATGGTACTAGGTTTCTGAGGATATATTTTTATAACTTTCTTTTGCATTATGGTATATTTAAATTTGATTGGTAATGCGAGTGGTTGGATAACTCATTGAAAGATAACTATCAACAGTCCCAACTTGAAAAACTACTAACTGTTTTATGACTACCTAATTTTTTTAGTTCTCAAGCTCTTGGTTGACAATTGAGCCATGGACAGATTGATTATCAACTAATTCTTTTAGTTCTTCCATTCTATAAGGCAACATTCCATTCATGGCGGCAATCAAATTAAAGCCATTGTTTAGAATTAAAGAACCTCTTAAACCAAAAATTCCCATAAATGCTCCAGCAATACAAAGCGTATTCGGTACTGCAATCAGATAAAAACTACGGCGGACATTTTTTTGTAAAACATTTGAAATATAAAATAGATAATGGAATTTTTTAAGACTACCATCCATAAATATAACATCGGCAACATCAACCGCAATTGTTGATGCACCCTTTAATGACACCCCAATATCTGCATAAGAAAGAGCAGCAGAATCATTAATGCCATCCCCAACCATCATAACCTTCTTACCTTCATCTTGAAGCAACCTGACATAATCTGCTTTCTCATGTGGAAGTACACCAGCAAAGTAACGGTCAATTCCAAGTTTACGTGAAAGTTCTCTAGTTGGTGCATCGTGATCACCAGAAATTAGCACTATTTCCTTAATACCTTCACGCTTTAAATCGGCTATGACTTGAACTGCTTCATCTCTTATTTTAGATTTAAATTCAATCATACCAGCAATTTCATTATTAATAGCAGTTAAAATACCACTCTGTCCACGTTCTCTAGTTTTTTGTAATGCAGATTCAATCGAAGGGGGAATTTTAATTTTTTCGCGTTCCATATAACGACTACTACCAACTTTTACTAAATCTCCATCGATTTTTACCTCAATACCAAGACCAACATAATAATGGGAATCATCATATTGGGGCAATATCATATTTCTATCTTTGGCTTTTTGTAAAATAGCAGTTGCAATTGGATGAGAAAATTTTTGTTCAGCAGTAGCAGTATAAAATAAAATCTTTTCTTCTTGGTAGCGATCATCAGTTGGAATAATATTTGATACTATTGGTGTTTCAGTAGTTAAAGTACCAGTTTTATCAAACAAGATAACATCAATATCTTTTAACATTTCAAATACTTTACCATCTTTTATCAAAAGACCATTTTTTGCCGCAATTCCTAATGAAGCTAACAATGCAATTGGGGCAGCTATACGAATTCCAGTGCCGTAATCAGCGTTAACAATAGCAAGCAAAGCACCTGGACCGGTTGTAATATAACCAAGAGCACCTAAACCTAATGTGGGAATTACTGCTTTATCCGCTATTTTTTCTCCCATATGTTGTAATTTAACCTGATAATCAGAGGCTTCATTAATAATTTTAATAATTTTGGATGCTAAAGTGTCTTCACCAGTTTTTAATATTCTAACCTTAATTTTTCCAGCAACTATTACGGTTGACGCAAAAACATTTTCTTTTTCATGTTTGTCTACTGGTGTCGCTTCGCCAGTTAAGCTTTGCTGATCAATCATAGCATCACCTTCAACTATAATGCCATCGATTGGAACTTGCTCACCGGTACTAACGATAATAATATCATCTTTTTGTAGTTCTTTTACTTTAACTTGAAGTTCTTGCCCATCAACAAGTAACCATGCAAAACGGGCTTGCTCCCCAAATATACTAGTTATATATTGACGTGATTTTCTCCTAGTTTTTTCCAGTAACATGTCTGCTAAATCAAGGACCCATACCATAAACGCAGCAGCAGCTATTTGCCCAAATAACACACTAAGTGAAATAACAATACCATCAAGTATATCAACTTTAATTTTCCGATCTTCGAATATAGCTACTGCTGCCTCTTTAATTATGCTAGTAGAAAAATATCCTATCAAAAACAAACTAATTGGGGTTAACCAAATGATACTACTAAATTGAGCAACAACAGCAAGTCCCATTGTAGCAGTAGTTAGTACGAAACGGTATTTACTTCTAATTGGTATTGGTAGATTGGTATTATCTGTTAGGTTCTTATCAGATTTATGTTCAATGCTTGGTGTATTAATAACCTTACGTTCTACATAAGATGCAACCGCTAAACCAACCGCAGAAATTAAAAGACCACCTAAAAATATCATTTTTAAATACCTTTTGATTATGAATAACTTCTAAGTTTTTTATTTTATAGAACTTAAAATTTCTTATTTAAAATAATGGCACATAAACATTCATCAGTTGAATTAGAGGCTGTTCTAAATGAGTCGGGTAGTCCAATTTGTAAACCGATATAAAGTCCTAAAAATATTGGCATCAACTCTGGCGATACTCCCATACATATGGCCATTGGTCCACCAAATAATACTAATTCACCTGGTATTCCGGGTACTCCATAACC
>JAUCGN010000084.1 GCA_030378125.1 Thiotrichales bacterium HSG1
GCAATATCAATGGCTAAATCATCCCCAAGGTCTTTCAGTTCGGTATAAGAATGAGTGAAAATATCTAATTTACCCATCCGGCCTTGCATTAATCCAGAACGACTGCGTATCCAACCATTAGTTAATTTAAACAATATGTTAGCTGCATTTAAATTTAATTTATTGCTAGAAACACTGTGGATGGCAATTGTGATAGCCTCATTGGGAGCTAGACGTGGAGTCGGTTGTTGACTTTTTAAACCCAAACCAGCTATATTGGGATACATTCTATGTAAATTATCCAGCAATATCTGACGTTTAGGGTAAATACTTGACCCACGCTCAAATTCAAACCCAAGAAAGATTCGACCTTGACCTTTAGTATCAATCGTTTTACATAATTCAATCAAATCAGCAACTCGCAGAGGATAACCACCTAAACCATAAACCACTGAGCGAAATCTTGGTAATTTTTTCAAGGTTGGATAGTTAGGATAGGTATTTTTGCCTAAACGACCATTTTCCGAAGCACGTTCCAAAGAAGCTCTTACTTGACGCATTAACGGTGGGTCTTCCGCAAGAGGTGTATCAACCCTTTCCAGTACAGCAACTAATTGTTTATTTTGTAATTTTTCTGCAATTTTATGACCAGAAAAGGGTCTGAAATTTCTAATTCCCAATACTCCAACTTTCATCTTATGCTCTTTACGCATATGATCGGCTACAGCTTCTATAGTTTCTATCGTTGCACCTTGAGCAATCAATACTAATTTGGCATCATCAGTTTTATAGCTGGAAATTGGTTGTAAGTTTCTACCAGTCAGTTCGGATAATAAGGTAAATGATTGTTCTAAAATGGTTTCTAAGTGATGGCTAAAATAGGGATGTTTAGCTACTGCTCCTAAAGCCCAACTTTCTGGACCTTGAATTGCTCCGTGCATGACTGGTTGATCGGGGTCAAACCAACGTGGGATGCGGCGGCGAGTTTCACCAAATAATAGTTGTTGGGCTGGAGTTGGAGAGGTGATTTGTTCGTTGGGATCGCCTAAAAATTCATTGATTAGCTCAGGAGTTGGTAAGTCTACCTCTTGAATTGATATCTGTTCGTTGTCCATTGCCACTAAGCCGGGAATTAAGGTCAATTCTGCTACTCGGCGAGCTATCAGAGAGAAATCAACAGCTTCTTGGACAGTAGTTGCGTGCAGTACAAAACAACCTAAATCAGCACTGGTATGATAAGTTTTATGGCCACTTCCTAAGGCTCCAGCGTGAGCGGATAATGTTTGGTTGGTTAAATGGATGACCAATGGAATATGGCGGCCAACTGCGGTGACTATTAGGTCTTGGGCAGTCATTAATTCTGGAGAGGTTAAGAAAGTTGTAGCACGGACACCACTTAAACTAAGGCCAATTGCAGTAGATAATGCACCTCTTCCTTCATCAAGAAGATAACTATTTATAGTATTTTCTAATTGCCAATTGCTAGAAGCTGTTGTGATTCCAACGGTCATACAGGCTTCTGTGATAGCAACTGCGGTATTACCATCTAATACTGTTTTGCTGTCTATTTTTTTGGATTCAGTTGTGGTAAACAGTTGTTTTAATATATTTAAAGCAGATTTAGAAAACATGGTGATCTCTCTTGGTGCAATTGTTAATTAAATTCAAAACATTATCATATGGTTAATTTGAAGATTTACTACCTAATATTTAAATAGTCATAATTTTTCGTTTTCATTAAATTTTTGGGTAGTCCTGAACAAAGTAGTATAAAATTAAACAATATTAGCATTATTATGATGATTCAATACTGCGTACTGTTGGTTTCACCTGTTCCCATAGGTTTTTTGATGTATATTCTTCCTCTGATAAAAATCTTGTAAACATGTTGTGACTTACATATCCATCCAGTAACTTTGACAGCCCAGTTGCTGTTGCACTTCCAAATGTCACCATTAAATAATCTGTGTATAAGTCTAGTTGTTTTGTATTCATTTATTGTAATCTATTTATCTATTTCAAAAAACACTACTTTAGTTATTTTTACTATGATATTTGTTTGGATTCTGCGTAATTTCAGTAAATAAAACAAATTCCATCTTTTGAATTTTGGTTTTACCTGTTACTAATAAGAAGTTACGAATTCTAAAGTAAATTGAATTTCATACGCTATTTAGGAAAGCTCTCTACTATATCAAATTTTTCATCTAAAAATAGGTCATAGTTCGATTTTTTATTGCATTTAATTATCGACTCCAATCCATAAATAATATTAATCGTTACAAATTATAATGCACCATTACAAATTATAACGCCATATTACAAATTGTAAGGCCAAAATTGATAGTAAATTTACTTAAATTATGTATTAAATAGATTAAAAACAACGATATACCAAAATTGGTATGGCTTTTGTATATAACAGATATATACTTTATAATATTACTATATTCTAATATAGTTTTTAACAATTTAAATGGAGTTTTATCATGTTAAGCAGCCTTTTTATCGCATTCAGTATATTTATGTTAATGGGTATTCCAACTTTAGTAGTTATTTGTGGAGCATGGGGTTTATGCAGAGCCTGTTCACATATCTCTAAAAATATAGATCAAAATGTTAATCTAGTAGGGCAGTCTTAGAAAACTTGAAAACATCAATAATTTATAGAATAGCAAAATATTTTAAATTAACTATTGATAAAGATTGAGCTGAATAAGCTCAATCATCTCAGTTTCTCTCCCCAATTTTCATATTTACGATAAATAGTTAAAGGTGCTATTCCCAACCTTTTTGCAGCTTCTGTAATATTCCCCTTCGTTAATCTTACCGCTTGAATGATTGCATCTTTTTCCACTTCTTTTAAAGGACGAATTGCGTCCAGAGATGAAGGTATATTAGGAACATTGTCTGTGGATTCTTCAAACTGTGCTATAAGTGTTGATAACATTTCCGTAGTTACTGTTTTGTTATCATTCATCACCACAATTCTATGTATAAGATTTTGCAATTCTCTAACGTTACCTGGCCAATGATAATCCAATAATTGCTGTTCTACTTCTGTAGTAAAACTCTGAAATGATTTATTTTCATTTTTAGTATAATAACTAAGAAAATGTTTAGCTATTAACAAAATATCGTCTCCACGTTTACGCAAAGACGGCATAGTTAAATTAATTATATTCAAGCGATAATACAAATCTTTACGAAAACGGTTGGCCTTAATTTCTACTTTAATATTGCGGTTTGTTGCACAAATAAATCGGATATCAACTTTTTCTTCTTTATCACTTCCAACCCTTCTAAATTTACTTGTTTGTACAAAACGAAGCAAGATAGTTTGTAAAGCAATATCCATTTCTCCAATTTCATCTAAAAATAAAGTTCCACCATTAGCACTTGTTGCTGCACCATCTCTGTCATTCAAAGCTCCGGTAAAAGCTCCTTTAACATGACCAAATAATTCACTTTCTATTAAATCCTTGGGGAAAGCTCCACAGTTAATAGCTACAAAAGGTTTATCCTTACGAATACTTTCTTTATGAATTGCTATCGCACAAAGTTCTTTTCCTGTACCACTTTCCCCTTCAATAAATACAGAGGCTTTAGCAGTTGCAATTGTATCAATGATTTGGTAAATGGTACGCATTTCTTTAGAAGTACCGATGAAATCATGGTAGCTACTACGTTGTGTTTTTTGATATAAATTAATTTTATCATATAGATTATGTTGGCGAATTGCGTTGCGTAATATGAAAATAAGTTGGCTAGCTTTAAACGGTTTTTCAAGTAAATTAAAAGCACCGTAACGCATTGCTTCATCAGTAATATCAGCTGATTTTTGGCCAGTGACAATAATTACAGCACAATTTAGTTGTCGTTGTTTTATTTTTTTTAAAATCTCCATACCGTTCATATCCGGCAACATTAAATCAAGTATTAAGACTTCAGGAATATTATATTTACAATATTCTAAAACATCATTACCTGTTGTAATATGTATTAAATTTATTGGTTCATTGTCTAAGTAGGCTTTATAAGTTTCAGAAACAACTAAATCGTCTTCAATGAGTAAAACAGTAGCTTTTTTATTCATTTTAGTGTTAAAAGTTTAATATTGTATGTTATAGATTTCATTATTATAATACTTTCGCCAAATAGATAGTTATTTCGGGAATGGAGCGAAGCAGATTTCCCGAAACTCCTAATATTACTTGGGTTTCTGGAAATTGTACCTCATTCTCGAAACAACAAATTTTGAGATTGGCGAAGGTATTGTATTAAGTAGTTTATTTGTAATAGTTATAACCTATTGGAGTCTTGAAGAGGTTTCGTAACTTCTCATTAAATAGCAAGTAAAACCAAAATTAAAAAGATGGAATTTGTTTTATTTAAAGATATTTAGAATATCTGTTAACTTGATTTACCTGTAGATAATGAGAAGTTACAAACCTGATATCAACGTTCTTGAGTCGCCGACAGGTCGGCCTTCAAGATTAAGTTAGCATTTACTTTCACTTATAATCTCTAAAGTTCTAAAATGATAAATAATTCTTTCTTTTAACCAATTTGAAATACTTTGACGAGTTTTAGGTTTTAAATTACGTTCAATATCTACAATTATATGTGAATAAATATATTCCCTTAAATTATATTCTAACTTATTTTGCTTATTCCAACCATTCTCTTTCTGTAAAATTCGATTTATATCAAGATTCATATTTATAATAATCCATCTAGTATTTTCACCATCATATATTTTTGGGAGATATTTAAGCCTAAAATCATTATACTTATCTCCACCTAATTCTCGAATAACTGGATAATATTCTACAAAAAATTTATAAAAGATTAATTCAAATTCTTTAGACACCCAAGTAGCATATTTAAAAGCTAAAAAATGATGGATTTTTTTAGTTTTTCCCCTGCCAGAAATTATTTCATTCTCAGAAATATTATCTTCTTTTTTCAATACATCTATAAAATCTTTAGTGTCTTTTCTAGTCATAAAAATATTAAATGACTTATTTATATCTCCAATAATTTTAAGCATTGATGCTTCTAACTCTTTTACATACAACATTTTTGTGTGTATATCTTGAGAAAGAATTAGTCCTTTAAATTCTATTTCTAATTTTTGAATTGTTTTCATATTGTACAATAAAACATATTATGTAAATTACATATAAATATGTAAAAAACATAATGTACATTGATATTATTAAATTTGCAACTAATCTTGCAAAAAACATTTTATGAAAAAATTGTGTTCAACTGTATAAAAAATTACCTAACTAATACCATTTTTGAGCCGCCGATAGGTCGGAAGCAAGAGTAAGTTAGAATTCATTTTAGCTTCTTTACAATAATTTTTAATTGTTCGTAAGATGTAATTTTGTTTCAATCATTGAAACCATCTTATTTTCCAAACTAATTCTTAATCTTTGAATTTCACTGACTAATTCCTTAACTAGGACTTACGCATTGACAACTCACAAAAAATATTATTTTGAATAAATTCAGTTAATTAAAATAAATTATAGAGGTTAAGTTTTCTATATTTAAAAAACGGTTCATACTATCGTGTGATATACTTATTAATTCTCCTAACCTACTATAATTTATATATTTTGGCTCACTTAATATATATGATATATACATGGATAAAGTTTAGCTGTTGATGGATGACTTATTTCTCTCATTTAATTCTTTTCTATAGTTTTTTTTGGATTATTCATATTATAATACCCTTGTCAGTGCGTAAGTCTTAATACAATACTTCGGACAGTTTTTATAACATATTGTTATTAAAGTAATTTTTTATTTCAAAGAAAAATAATAAAACATTTAAATTTCAATAAGTTATAATTTTAACTAAGCTCAGTTTTTAAAAACTGTCCGAACTATTGTTAATACTGTCTTTGATGAAAATTAAGTCACCACCCCATCCACCCATTGCATTGATTTACATTAATAATCATCAAATAAACATAAAGCTTGACAAATAACATCCCAAAATATTACAATTTACTTCGTACTTAGTCAGAGAATCTAAACCAAAAAAAGGTGGTAACCATAAAATGCCACTCTACTTAAAGTGTTTTTACCAAATATCTGTGGAATCCTTCCAATTTTTAACTGCTGCGGTACATTTAATGACTACTGGAATCTCAATATACGCAAAAAAATAACCATTTATACGTTCCAATACCTATACAAATGGTTATGAGTATATGTTATTTATAAAGATGCCCAAAGACATTCAATCTTTTAAAAGAACTTACTGTTAGAAGTGCTATGGATAGGAAGATTTAATAATAATACAAAGTTTTTAGAAAGAGTGATTAGTTATTTAGAGAAATATAAATAAACATAACAAATAGTTGTACCTCCCTAATAAAAATACATTAAATAGCCAAGACTTATGCGTATCCCTCGCCACTTTATTGACGAATTAATGGCCAAAGTTGATATAGTTGATTTGATCAATAGTTACATACCATTACGCAAAGTCGGTCAAAATTACACTGCTTGCTGTCCTTTTCATACTGAAAAAACTCCATCTTTTACCGTTAGTCAAGACAAACAATTCTACTACTGTTTTGGTTGTGGAGCCTCTGGTTCAGCCATTAGTTTTATGCTTAACTATGCCCGACTTGAATTTGTAGAGGCAATACAAGAATTAGCCTCCAGAGTTGGTATAGAAGTGGTGTATGAGCAAGCTAATTTTGCTCCAATTGACAATTCTATCAATGAATTATATAAGATAATGCAACAAGTTGGTGAATATTATCGCCAGCAATTACGTCAATCTCAGACTGCTATTAATTATCTTAAACAACGTGGTCTGACTGGAGAAATAGCACGTGATTTTGGTTTGGGTTATGCACCAAATGGTTGGGATAATTTACTAAAAATCTTTGGTAATAATGCAGAAGCCCGTAATAACCTATTAAAAACTGGTCTAATCACTCAAAATGAATCTGGAAAACGTTATGATCGATTTCGAGATCGAGTTATGTTCCCTATCTTAGACCGGAGAGGTCGAATAGTTGCCTTTGGTGGAAGAATTTTAAATCAGGATAAACCCAAATATCTCAATTCTCCAGAAACTGTGTTATTTCAAAAGGGTGGAGAATTATATGGTTGGTATTTAGCTCGTAAAAAAGGAGTGTTAAAAACTATAATTGTAGTGGAAGGTTACATGGATGTTGTTG
>JAUCGN010000085.1 GCA_030378125.1 Thiotrichales bacterium HSG1
AGAACAATCTTTGGTGATTTTGGAAAGTGATAAAGCTTCAATGGAAATTCCTTCTTCTCATGCTGGAGTGGTGCAAGAAATCAAGCTCAAAGTTGGCGATAAAGTTAATAAAGGAACTGTAATTGCCACTATTGAAATGACGGAAGTTACTTCTGAATCGGTCAAAGAAACCAAACCAGAGCCTAATTCAACAACTGTAAAGCCGATTACTACATCTGTTGAAATTCCTAATGCAGTGACTTCTACCGAGATTAGAAAACCCCATAACTTGCCATCTTTTCCAGATAAACCGGTTAAAATGGAATCCCCAATTCACGCTGGTCCAGCAGTACGACATTTGGCTAGAGAGTTGGGAGTTGACTTACTTAAAGTTACTGGTAGTGGTCGTAATAAACGAATTTTGAAAGAAGATTTGCGGGATTTTGTTAAACAGGTGATGACTGAAGGTACAGTGCCAGCGATGTCTTTTAGTGGTTCTGGAATTCCACAAGTTCCAGAGATTGATTTTAGTCAATTTGGAGAGACTACCACTGAATCACTTAGTAGGATTAAGAAAATTTCTGGTAATCATCTGCACACCAGTTGGTTGAATATTCCACATGTTACTCAATTTGATGAAGTTGATATTACCGAGTTGGAAAGCTTTCGTAAAGACTTGTCCAAACAACGTGACATCAAGATGACTTTATTGGCTTTTATCCTCAAAGGCTGTGCTTCTGCATTGCAAGAATTTCCTAATTTCAATGCTTCTTTGGATAGTAGCAAAGAGAACTTGATTTTAAAACAGTATTGTAATATTGGGGTAGCGGTTGAAACTCCTAATGGTCTCATGGTTCCAGTGATAAAAGAGGTGGATAAAAAAGGTTTGTTTGAATTAGCTGAAGATTTGCTAGATTTGAGTCAAAAAGCTAGGGATGGCAAGCTGTCATCGGCTGAAATGCAAGGTGGTTGCTTCACTATTACCAGTTTGGGCGGTATCGGTGGTACAGCTTTCACTCCGATTATCAATGCTCCTGAAGTTGCTATTTTGGGGGTTTCTCGGTCTAAAACACAGCCGATTCATATAGATGGTGAATTTATACCTCGTTTGATGTTGCCATTGTCTTTGTCTTACGATCATCGGGTGATTGATGGAGCGGATGGAGTGCGATTTACTCAATATTTAAGTTTTATTTTAGCAGATGTTAGGCGATTGTTGTTGTAGTGGATAGCCAGCAAAATTTATTAAGATTTGAGTATTCCTAAAAAAGATAGTCCCAAAAAACCTGCTTGGTTTGTCACTACCTATTTTAGGACTACCAAATTTTTTTCATTCTTATATATTTTATGAGTATCTTGGCGAAGGCATTGATATATAATCAACATTTAATTGTTTTCCTTAGCCAAGTTAATGGAATATTTAGGAATTTCTACTACTAAATTTTGGTTAGTTACTATTGCTTGACAACTAAGGCGTGATTCACTTTCTAATCCCCACGCTTTATCCAGCATATCTTCCTCATTTTCTGAAGCATCTTCCAATGAATCAAACCCTTCTTGAACAATTACATGACAAGTTGTACAAGCACAAGCCTTTTCACAAGCATGTTCAATGTCAATACCATTGTCCAAAGCAGCATCCAGTACACTAGTTCCTGTTTCTACTTCAATAATTTCACCTTCTGGACAAATATTAGGGTGTGGTAAAAATATAATTTGTGGCATAGTTTTTTATTAATTGAGTACAATATACTTGACACGGTAATAAATTTAACTTTCGGTAGGTCGGGTTAGATTATTGAGCAACGTGAAATAACGTAACCCGACATCTATATAAAATTAGTTTAAAAAAGTTCAAGTTATGCCCGTATGCAGTATAAATTAATTCTACTTTATTAGATTCACGCAAAGCCGCTAAGAACGCTAAGTAAATTCTTAAAAACTTTGCGACTTTACATGAGCTGAAATTAATTAAACATGGGAATTTTAACACTGACAAAAATACTAAATAGACATGTCCAATATTTGAATTCATTTATTTCGTAGATTTGTTATACTTAACCATGATAAAGTTTGTTAATGGCAGAATACCTCAACAGTCTTCTTTGAGAAAACCACGATTTACCCAACCAGTTATACATTCCTTGTACTTTATAGGTACCCAGTGAGTACTTTCAATTACTTTTTTCGGGCCGGTTATCCTAATCTCAGTTCCATCAAAAGGTATAGCCCCAATTTTAGGAGATTTTTCACTAGCTTCTTTACGTATCCACAACATATCGTCATTTCGTACATTAATCACCTGATATTGACAACTTCTAGGAAACAATTGTAATCTTTGTCCGGCATCCAGAGAATAAGGTGGTTGCAGGTTGTTCCATTTGGTTATGTCTTTAATGTTATAACCATATTTTTGTGCCACATAAAACAAGGTTTCTCCAAAAATAACAGTGTGGTAATTAGGACAATCCTTTACCAAATAACCACGATTAACCCAACCACTAATTCCTTTGTACTTAACTGGATTCCAAACAGTTTTGCCAATCGTAATGTCAGGACCAGTAACCTGTATTTCAATGCCATCCGCTGGAATAACTCCAACTTTTTGATATTTTACTCCTGGTCCTAAACGTATTGATAAAGAATCATTTTCACCTACCTTTGTTATCCGATAAAAACATTCTTCAGTGGTAGTAGCAAATGCCTGTAAACCCCAAATTAACAATCCTACCGTAATTAATTTTCCTTTCATAATAATCTTCTCTAAAATGGATTCAAAATTATCTAAAAATTACTAAACATTTATGATATTGTATCCAATAGAGTTTAGTTGTCAAACTTCAAGGTAAGATTAACTATTTATCCAAATTTGATTTTATCTTCTAAATCAAGTATCATTGCGAGATAAAAACTAACCTAATAATTTGTAAACTGTTATGAGCAACTTAATCAGCCATTCTCATATTTGGGCTACTCTTAAAAATCATCAAAAATATTTAGCATCAGTGCAAATGCAAGATTTATTTGCGTTGGATGAACAACGTTACGAAAATTTTTCAGTTGTAGCTTGTGATTTATTATTAGACTATTCCAAAAATAGGTTGACCAAAGATACTTTACATTTGTTAAAACAGTTAGCAACAAAGGCCAACTTAGAAAATTGGATTAAAGAACTATTTAGTGGAGAGCTAGTCAACAATACTGAGCATCGAGCCGCTTTACATGTAGCATTACGCAATCGTTCTAATACTAAAATAACAGTAAATGGCGAAGATGTTATGCCAAATGTCAATGCAGTGTTAGCGAAAATGCGCAAGTTCAGCAATGCAGTACGAGATGGTGATTGGCTCGGTTATACTGGCAAACGTATAAACACTATAGTTAACATTGGGATAGGTGGTTCAGACTTAGGGCCAGCTATGGTAACTAGAGCTTTACGAACTTACCAACATCCTCTTTTACAAAGTCATTTTGTTTCTAATGTAGATAGCAGTCATTTAGGCGACATTCTTAGCAAAATTGATCCAGAAACTACTTTATTCATCATTGCTTCCAAAACTTTTACCACCCAAGAAACACTCTTAAACGCTCACACTGCAAGAAATTGGTTAATTGAAAAATTAGGTAGTGACACAGCAGTAGCCAAACATTTTGTTGCAGTGAGTACAGCTACTCAAAAAGTTTCTGAATTTGGAATTGATCCAGTTAACATGTTTGAATTTTGGGATTGGGTTGGTGGTCGTTACTCATTGTGGTCTGCGATTGGACTACCAATAACTGTAATGATTGGCATGGAACAGTTTGAGGAATTATTAACAGGGGCTCATGAGTTAGATCAACATTTTGCCACCGCACCTTTATTGGAAAATTTACCAATCTTGATGGGGTTGATTGATGTGTGGTATAGTAGTTTTTTTGGTACAACTAGCCAAGCTGTGTTACCATACGATTATACATTGAAATTGTTTCCAGCATATTTACAACAATTAGTGATGGAAAGTCTTGGTAAACAAGTAACTAGAGATGGAGATTTAGTTGACTATTCAACTTGTCCAGTAATCTGGGGAGCTCCGGGTAATAATGGCCAACATGCTTTTTATCAGCTATTACATCAAGGTACTCAAGTTATTCCTACAGACTTTATTGTTGCAATTGAAAGTAATTTTGATTTGCCATCGGCAGAACATCAAGATGCGGTGTTATCTAACGCTTTAGCCCAAAGTCATGCCTTGATGATGGGACGAAATTTAGCAAAGACTAAACAAAAATTAGTGGATATTGGGATTCAAGGAAATGATTTAGCTCAACAATTACCACACAGGGTATTTCCGGGTAACCAACCGAGTAATACCATAATTTATAAAAAACTAACTCCTAAGGTTTTAGGTAAACTTATAGCACTATATGAACATAAGGTTTTTGTGCAAAGTGTTTGCTGGGGAATTAATCCTTTCGATCAGTGGGGAGTTGAGTTAGGTAAAAATGTGGCAAGCACTTTATTGCCTGCCTTACGGACAGAACAAGATGGTAATATTCATGATTCATCTACTAATGGTTTATTGAATTATATAAAAACTTATCGACATAAGTAATGATTGAGTTAATCTCCTAATTTACTTTGCCAAAAAACGTTTGTAATTTAATCATATTCATAGTGAATTATTATGTTTAAAACATTTATTAGTACAATTAGCTTATTGCTCCTATTGATTTTTAATACAGCCATATTCACCTGGTGTGTTAACCAATTAGAATGGGGTAAAACGGACTCTAAGAGAGTTTTGATCACTAGTGTGCAAGCAAAATCTGATTTTAAACCAATTAGCAAACCAATCACTCAAAGACCGATCCGTCCCTCAAAATATGTCACACCGTTTACTAATAATGTACACGCTATAGGGCGTTTGTATTTACGGTTTCATTCAACAAGCACAAGACTCGAATCAGAAGAACAGACTAAGCTTGAGAATATATTGAAAGAACTAGATATAGGTTCAAGCCATTCAGTCTTAATATTTTCTGGAACTACCAAATCAGTAAACAATGATATTCCTGCCATCCCTAGATCACCACAAATATCTAAGCTACGAGTACAAACGATAGCACGAGTCATTTATCCATATACCCAAACTGTTAAAATGTCTCACCACTCTTCCATCGAAGGTGAAACTGTAGTAATAGAATTTTTTGAATCATCCAATTGATAAGGACGGTAACTAATCGCTACGTCAAATTAATTTACCTGTAGATAATGAGAGGCGGTAGTCCTAAAATAGGTAGTGGTAAAATTGTCAGGTATTATGAAATATGACAGTTTTTTTGAAGCCATTACTACTTTATTTAGGACTACCTGAGGTGTTACCAAAACAATTCTTTTTGAAAGAACTTTATCCCCAGTCTATGAATACCTTTCCTAGTAACAGAAATAACCTCTGAAATACCTATCCATTGCTCAGTCATTGATGTTTTCCAAACTTTAACACAACAACTAACTGAATATATATAAACTTATTTTTAGCGTAAGCATCTGGATGTTTATCATCTACTCTTGTTTACTTTAGTATTTTGTTGTATTATGTTGTATTTACTAATTTAATACAGTTATCTTTGTATAAGATAAAAATGTAATTTATTAATATTCTTAATATTTTGTCCTGTACTGAGTACAATTATTCTTACTTAATCCATATGTTAAAAAAAATTGCAGATTTTATTGAAAATCTTGTTGAAGTAGTGTTGTTTGGAAGTCGATGGTTATTAGCACCTTTTTATATTGGTTTAGTCGGTGCTTTACTTATTTTGTTGGTAAAATTTGTTAAAAAGCTCTTTTATGTTGTACCGACTATTGCTGATGCTTCAAGTACAGAACTTATTCTTAGCATTTTAAGTTTGATTGATATTGTTTTAGTAGCCAATTTGCTATTAATAATTATTCTCAGTGGTTATGAAAATTTTGTATCTAAGATTGACGCTATTAAAGACCATGTGGATCGACCAGAATGGATGGGCAAAGTTGATTATGCAGGTTTAAAACTTAAAGTTATCAGTTCAATTGTTGCTATTTCATCTATTGAATTACTTAAAATATTCATTCATATTTCTGAGGAAGGTAATAAAAGTCTATTTACTGGTAACTCATTGTGGGAAATAGAAGTATTTTGGTTAATAATCCTCCATCTAACCTTCGTAGCTTCAGGATTAATTTTTGCCCTTACTGAAAAAGCCATGCACTCTAATCACTGAACAATCATAACACTATGTTGAAAACCCTATTTTTTTTAACTATATTAATAGTCGCTTCCATAAGTGGTTCCGGTTATTGGATTTATAAAAATTATCTGATCAAGCCATTACCTGTGTTTGAAGACTTGCATTATGTAGTAAAATCCAATTCAAATTTACGTCAAATTACTGTTGACTTAATGGATAGAGAATTGATGAATTATCCTGCTGCTTTGACTTGGATATCATTGGCAAGATTTCAGAAAAGGGCTCATTTAATCAAAGCGGGTGAATATTTAATTCCAGTTGGTACTACTCCACAACAAATGTTAGAAATGATGATTTCTGGCAAAGTTGTGAACCATAAGTTAATGATTTTAGAAGGTTGGAATTTTAACCAAATGATGGATGCTATACGGGGACATCCAAAAATTGTTCAAACTTTGGGCAATATGGATAATCAAGCTATAATGAGTAAGCTCGATCATTCCGATCAACACCCAGAAGGTCGCTTTTATCCAGATACCTATAATTTTACGACTGGTACGACTGATGTAGAATTATTGAAACGCTCTTACCAAATGATGGAAAAAATATTAGCTGAAGTTTGGGAACAGCGTAATGAAAATCTGTTGTTAAAAACTCCGTATGAAATGTTGACATTAGCATCCATAGTTGAGAAAGAAACAGCAGCAGTTGAAGAACGCCCTTTAATTGCTGGAGTGTTTATTCGTAGATTAAAAAAGAATATGCGTTTACAAACTGATCCAACGGTAATTTATGCTTTAGGGAAAAATTTTGATGGCAATCTGCGTAAAAAGGATTTAAAAATAAATAACCCATATAACACATATAGATACAAAGGTTTACCCCCAAGTCCAATCGCCATGCCGGGGCGAGCCGCATTAGAGGCTACTGTTAATCCAACTGGTGGAAATGCCTTATATTTTGTGGCTAAAGGTAGTGATGGCAA
>JAUCGN010000086.1 GCA_030378125.1 Thiotrichales bacterium HSG1
AACAGCGAAATGTACCTTATCCATGTATATATCCTATATATTAAGTGAACCAAAATATATAAATTGCAGTAGGTTAGGAGAATTGATGAACATATCACATGACAGTGTGAACCGTTTTTTAAATAGATAGGACTTACGCATTGACAACTTCTAAAAAATAATATTTCAATAAAATTATATACTTATAAAGTATATTTAATTTTTCATAATTTCTGTAAAAATTAAAGTATAAAATTACAATGCTAAGTTGCGTAAAGGAATTATGTAATTTTAAAATATAAATTATATGTATATTAAATTTAACTATTTATGTAGTAACTTATTGTATTTAAATAGTTTCATAATATGATGACCTTGTCAATGCGTAAGTCCTATCAATTATACTTTTGTGGATATATATCGTTATCGTGCAAAGGTCTCTTTGTATCATTTCAAATTTTAACCAATTGATATTAAATTAATAATTATTGTATTTATGAGAATATATACTATATAGCCTCGAATTTCAGTCTTGGATATTTTTACCACAATTGTTGCCAAATGGTTTTTTTACCACAATCGTTGTCTTGCAGCAACATTTATTGCGTGGTGTTTAAGGCAATGACTCAATTGGATTAAAGCAGTTTGAAATATTTTATATTCACAGTTAAATAAATAAAATATAAGAAAACTCTAATATATTAACCGATTGAATTATATTGATTTTATACTATTTTTGTTTTTTTTATACAAGAGAAAATCTGTTTTAAGCCCCAAATTAATATAATATATGTGGCTTTTTGCCTTGCTTTTTGTAAATAACGTTGCTAGTATTTCCCGGTTATTAAATACAAATTACCACATATGTTTAGTTATAGATTATCCTTGTTCTGCGTAATGACTGTGTCTTTGAAAATTACAAAACAAATGGTTACTTCGGACAGGTATAATCATATTTGGTTTTGGCAACATTTTTAAATATAATCTATTTATTTTTTTTGTTTTTTTAGGTTAGAGTATTAAATTTAACCCACCGAGGATTTATTTGAATGACTGAAAATATTAATTTATTTAATTTAAAGTCCGAACGGATTCGGACCCTCCACTTTACGTGGTTTGCTTTCTTTATTAGTTTCTATATTTGGTTTAATGCTGCTCCTTTAATGGGTTCCATTCGAGAAGCGTTAGGATTAACTGATCCACAAATAAAAGTATTAATGATTCTTAACGTGGCTTTAACTATTCCGTCACGAATTGCCGTTGGTATGTTGGTTGATAAATTTGGCCCTCGTATCATGTATTCTATCTTGCTAATTATTTCAGGATTTTTGTGTATTGGTTTTTCTTTAACCCAAACTTTTGAACAAATGGCATTTATGCGTTTCTTATTAGCATTTGTTGGTGCTGGGTTCGTTATCGGTATTCGTATGATTGGTGAATGGTTTCCAGCCAAACAAGTTGGTTTAGCCGAAGGTATTTATGGTGGTTGGGGTAACTTTGGTTCCGCTGGTGCAGCTTTGACTTTACCAACTGTTGCAATGATTTTAGGAACTTTGATTGATCCAGAAAATGGTTGGAGATATGCTCTTGGGTTAAGTGGTTGTGTAGCTTTATTCTATTCAATAATTTTCTATATTAATGTTAGAGATACCCCTCGTGGCTCAACCTATTTTAAACCTAATAAAACTGGTGGAATGGAAGTTACCAGTCCAGGAGATTTTGTACTCTATTTGGTTATGAATATCCCTCTTTATCTGGCTTTAGCAATTTTGGTATGGAAATTATCCCCATCCAATTTGAGCATGATAACTGCTGTTCAAGCTAATTCCATTTATGCTGGTTTTGTAGCCTTATATCTGTTTCAAACTTATCATATTTACAAAATCAATAAGGATATTTTCACTACTCCAGTACCAGAAATTCACCGTTACAAGTTCAAACAAGTTGCTATGTTGAACATATCCTACTTCTGTACTTTCGGTTCTGAGTTAGCAGTAGTTTCCATGTTACCTTTATTTTTCTTGGATACTTTCACCGAAACAGTACCTTGGATGAACCAAGTTTATGCTGGTATGATTGCAGCTAGTTATGCTTTTGTTAACTTAGTTGCTCGTCCAATCGGTGGTTTCTTCAGTGATAACTTTGGTCGTAAAAAAGCCTTGTTAATTTTACTTGCTGGTTTAGCCCTCGGTTATTTCTTCATGAGTCTTATTAATGGTAGTTGGTGGATTATTGGAGCGGTAGCTGTCACCATGTTCTGTTCAATGTTTGTTATGGCTGGTGAAGGTGCTGTATTTGCTGTAGTACCAATCATTCAACGCCGTATGACTGGACAGATCGCTGGGTTAACTGGAGCTTATGGTAATGTTGGTGCCGTTGTATTCTTAACTATATTATCATTCGTTGATACTGGTACATTCTTCTTAGCTATTGGTGGTGCAGCTTTAGTCGTATTCGTAATTGTTGCTATATTCTTTGAAGAACCATCCGGCCAAATGGCTGAAGTTTTACCTGATGGAACCGTTCAAATGATTGATGTTCATTAACCATATGGTGTTTGGAATAACTATACATATTGTTAATTAATTTTAGATATTGCAAAATAGTTATTTAAATTAAGGTGGGCAACTTGCTCACCTTTTCCCTTCAACGTTTATTCCGCATCACTATGCCAAGCACACTTTCAATAACAACTGGTAGTTATTCAGACACCGGACGTAAAGCTAAAAACCAAGACTCCATCGGAGTAATGACCCCCCCAGAGCCTTTACTCACCACTAAAGGAATAGCAGCCGTAATTGCTGATGGTGTGAGTAGTAGTGAAGCTGGTGATAAAGCTAGTCAATACAGTGTTAAAGGTTTTTTAAGCGATTATTATAGTACTCCAGAATCGTGGAGCGTAAAGACTGCTGCTCAAAAAATTCTAACTGCTCTTAATCGATGGCTATATGGACAAGGTTATCATTTGTATGGGACCAATAAAGGTTTAGTGACAACCTTTACAGCTCTTGTTCTTAAATCAAATACTGCTCATATATTTCATATAGGGGACACACGAATTCAGCAGTTACGAGGTAAAGAACTAACCTGTTTAACTAAAGACCATCATTTTATAGCGGCACAAGGACAAGAATATTTGGGGAGGGCGATGGGAATTGAGTTGCACCTCGATATAGATTATAGCAGTGCAACTTTAGATATAGGTGATTTATTTGTTTTTACTACGGATGGAATTCATGAATATGTTGATCGTGAAGTAATTATAAATACCATCATAGAAAATTTACCTGATTTGGATCAGGCTTGCAAAAAACTAGTAGCAATTGCTTTTGAAAACAACAGTCCGGATAACTTAACTTGTCAAATAGTACGTATTGACAATCTGTCAACCCAAGACCCAAATGCAGTCTACAAAAAATTAACCGAATTACCCTTTCCACCACCATTATCGCAAGGTATGCGGTTAGATGGTTATCACATATTACGGGAGCTTTATGCAAGTAACCGTACTCAAGTTTATCTTGCCTTAGATGAAGAAACACAGAAGCAAGTAGTATTAAAAACTCCATCAGTTAATTATGATGATGATCCGAGTTACATAGAAAGATTTCTGCATGAAGAATGGATTGGTAAACGTCTAACTCATCCGCATGTGATGAAAGTCTATGAACATAAACGCCATCGTCAATGTTTATACTATGTTTCCGAGCATATTCAAGGTCAAACTTTGCGTGAATGGATGGAAGAAAATACCAATCCACCATTGAGTGAAGTACGGGCAATTATTGAACAAGTTGCTGCTGGATTACGAGCATTTCATCGAATGGAAATGCTACATCAGGATATTAAACCAGAAAATATTATGGTTGATAAGCGAGGAACAGTCAAACTGATTGATTTTGGTTCTACTAAGATCGCTGGTCTTGAAGAAATCAGCACCCCAATTGAACGCATCAATCTATTAGGCACTCGTAACTATACAGCCCCTGAATATTTTCAAGGTCATACTGGTACAACTCGTTCTGATATTTTTTCTTTGGGAGTGATTGCTTATGAAATGTTGACTGGTCATTATCCTTATGGCGCTGATCCAAAAATGGATGCCATGAAGTTAAAATATATTTCAGCCAGTCGTTATAATCCTGATTTACCTTTATGGTTAGACAGCTCTTTAAAAAAAGCAGTCAATCCTTATCCCACCAAACGTTATGAAGCGTTATCAGAATTTTTGTACGATTTTTCTCATCCTCGTTCTTTACCGTTACGCGAACGTAATCCAATAACCTTCTGGAAACGAACTACAATCTTTTTTGCCATTAGTAATTTGATCTTATTGTATTTGTATTTTATTAAATAACTGATATTACGCAGAGAGCTTCCTTAATTCCAAAAAACTTGGTTGCACAGGTTACAGTGCAAGCTTTAAGTACAAAATGATTGGTATGATATTTTGTGTTTTGCGAAGCTCCAATTTAAAAGCAGCAAATATATGATTAAACTGTGTCACAATAAAATCTGGTAGTCCTGCATAGGGTAGTGTTAGCTCTAAAAAATCTGTTAAGTATCAAGTAAATAATATATTTATCACTATACATTACAGGACTACCTAAAATCTTTATTAAATCTTAGGTTTTATCTCCTGCATATTTGCAAGTACTAGCATATCAGGCAGTGTGCTTGAATTGTGACTCCCAAGATAAAAGGTCTGAGCTTTCCAAAAGAGGTTGGCTAAATTTTTATGCGAAACGTTGGGTTAAAATATCTTCCAGACCTAATGCTAGAATTGTTGTATAATGAGAATAAAGCTTGCACTTTATCTTAAAGTTATGCAACCAAGTTTTTTTTGAACTACGGAAGTTCTCTGCGTAACTTCAGTTAAATAAGTTTATATATATTTGTTTGTGTGATAGTATTTTTATAATTTTTTACTTAATTAACTTTTAGTTTTTCACTATTAACTTTTCACTTGAATTTTAGGATGATTGTTTGTAATCCTGTTAATCCGTAAAATCCTGCATAATCTTGTTCAAAAAAAGAATTTTCACTTTACTAACATAATTATTCATTGAAGAGGAACTAAAAATGGAAACATTTGCTTTGAAAACTATTACACCTTATGATGCTCAACATTGCTTATAGTGTTGTATGTTACATAATCGGGAAATGCTATATTCGATTATGGAAGATATTGGGTTTGTTAGGTTGTGTGATGGGAAAAGCTAATCAACCTACAAGCTACTTTTGGTGTATGACGCTCTGTTTATACACCTTGCAAGTTGACATTTTTCCTAAAACAGTTTCTAATATCTTCATGAAAACCTTCCCTTTGATAAGGTTGTTTGAAGGATGGATAGATACTCACAGACGTAATGGAAATAGTAATGCGAATTAAGGGTTGAAAAATTATCTTAAAAATCAAATTATTAAAATAATGTATTTTTTCTATTTTAAAAAATCAATTTTTTAACTTATTGTTTTTAGAAGACTCACAAATTTTAACCCTTAATTCGCATTAGTAGTTTATTATATCAAGTGGAGATGTCATCTTCTTGTCCGAATATTCATACGAATCACGTTGAGGCTCAGAATGCTGCTTTACGACATAAAAACAGTATCTTCCGATGACGAACGAACATTTATGCCAAACCCAAAGAGGGACTTCAACGTACTGTGGATGTTCATCAAATCATTCATAATTTTGTCCGTATCCATTGGACAACAGGTGTAGTTCCTGCGATTGCCTTAGGCATCATTACAGGATTATTGATTCTGGAAAATATTTTAACCCAACGTTTCGCCTAAAACTTATCAAAATCCTTTGAAAAGTTACGGCTTTTTTATTAAATTTCGACACTTCAAGCCTACCGCCAATTATCTGTGATAAGGTCTATAAAAGTGAAATAAAACTTGGTAAAAAGGATGCGCCTATTATTTATATTATCTATATTAATTCTAACATCAATAATTCCAATAATTCCTTATTGGACAGGTATAGAAGTAGAACAACAATTAACTGAAATCAATAAAAAATTACATCAAACTAAACAGTTAATTCTTTTACAAAGTGATTATCAACGTGGTTGGTTTTATTCTGATGCCAGTTCCATAATACGAGTGGATAAACAAAACTATAAGGTTAAACATGAAATAAATCATGGCTTTATTCCAATTATCCAAACTTCAGTTCAAACTATAATACAGATTAAAGATCAGGTATTGTTAGAAATCTTGACAAAAATTGAGATAAATGGTGATAATATAAGCGTTTTAAACATTCCGGAATCTGCAATTGGAAGTTATAGATGGCACAATTTACAAGGTACGATTTCTGCTGATCGCCAGTTTAATGAGATAGAAACTACATTCAATAGTCCACTATTAAGCAATGGTCAGTTGGATGCTCAAAATATATCTTTCCAAATTAGTGTAAATAATGGGATTGGCAATGGTACTGTAGAGATTGAAAATCTTGTTGGGGCTGGATTGCAGTTACAAGCTATTAAACTATATGGTTTAGGTCAAATTCAAAATGATAATTTAATGTTGAACTTACGAACTAAAGTGCAAAAAGTAGGCAACTATGGTTCTAGCACTAGTAGTATTAAACTGTCAAATTGGCATTTACCATCTTTATGGCAATTGGTCTCAACATATGGTGAAGATATGATGTTAAATCAGATGGTGCAAGGGATGGAATTGTTAGAACATTCACCTAAGTTAGCGGTTAACGACTTTGAATTGAATACTGAAAAGGGGTTAATACACGGTAATTTGCAGGTAAAAATGCAACCACTGGAAAATCCATTATTAGTTTTATTAAATCCTAACCCATTGAATTTTTTCAACTTACAGTTAGAAGCCTATGTTCCAAAGCCATTTATATCCACGTCATCTACAATTTGGCAAGATATTTTGATGGAACATGACTCAAATTATTATCAAACTCAAATGGTTGTTAATAATGGGCTGTTACAAATAAATGGAAAACAATTGAGCCTTACCGAAATTTTACAATGAAAACTTCTTTAACTTATCGTGATGCTGGAGTCGATATAGACAATGGCAAATTTTAGTTGATGAGTTTTACCAGTTCCTCTTGGACCAACAATTAATTTAGCCCCTCTTTGCAAAATTTTCTTTTGAACTGCTAAGAAAAAATCATTTTGCAC
>JAUCGN010000087.1 GCA_030378125.1 Thiotrichales bacterium HSG1
GTCTGTAAATAAAACCCGAAAATAAAACTTTAAATCTTCTCCAAACTCATCACCAAATGCACTAATAAATTCTGATTTAGAAGGTCATATTAAATTTCATCTTGCAGAAGAATTAAGAATGAAATCACTTTACATTAGAAATTTATTTGCAGCTTTAATTAAAAAATTTAATTTATCTGCCCAACAACTAACTGACTATATTTATCAATCTCCATTATTTGAATTTGATAAAAAAGCAATTATTGAATCTGGATTACAAGCGTATTTGCGAGGCAATGATTTAGTAGCTATTCATTTACTCATTCCGCAAGTTGAAGATGCCGTTAGAAATTTAGTGGAAAAGGAAGGAGGAAAAGTTATGCAATCACAAGGTAATGGTTTTCATGTAAAAACATTTGATAAGTTATTAAATACATCAGAATTTATTAGTGCATTTGGTGATGAGTTTGGAGAAGATTTAAAGTTTTATTTTCGGGTTTTATTTACAGACCCCTGTGGGTGGAATTTGCGTAATAATATGTGTCACGGAATTACTCCATTTTTTGATGTTAGTGATACAGATAGGGTAGTTCATTCATTACTTTGTTTGGCACTTGTACGGTAAAATATTATGTCACAATTAAATTTCACCATAGATGAATCATTATATCAGCAGGTAAAAGTTTTTAATTCTATGGAAATAGAGTTAACCTATAAACTAAAGTCCCAATTATTTACAACACAGGATAATTTGAAACTTGAAGCTGATGATGAAAAAGAAATTTTAGCAATATTAGAAGATGAAACATTTGTATCAAACGAAGATTTCAAAAAGAAGTTTGGTTTGTGATACGTGAAAATATCTTATTCTAAAACCTTTGAAAAGAAGTTTTCAAAATATGATAGAAAGCTTCAAAAGAAAATATTTAATGCTATTCAAAATTTACCAGATGGAGACGTTAAAAAATTAGTTGGAAATAAAATACCACCAATTTTTAGACTAAGAGTATCAAAATACAGGGTATTATTTCACCAAAATGAAGAAGAAATTAAGATATTAAAGGTTGATAGTAGAGGCGATATTTATAAATAACAATGAACAAACTAATTTTAGGCGATAATCAAGAGATTTTACGCAGTTTGGAAACAGAATCAGTAGATTTGATTTATCTTGATCCGCCATTTTTCTCGAATCGAAATTATGAGGTTATTTGGGGTGATGAGGGAGAGGTGCGAAGTTTTCAGGATAGATGGAGTGGTGGTATTGACCATTATATTGCTTGGTTGAAGGAACGAGTGATTGAATTGCATCGGATTTTGAAACCAACTGGTTCTATTTTCCTACATTGCGATTGGCACGCTGATGCTTATATTCGGGTTTTTATTTTGGATAAGGTTTTCGGGGAAGAGAATTTTAGGAATGAAATTATTTGGTGTTATAGCACTGGAGGAAGAGCGACAAAATTTTATCCAAAAAAACATGACATATTATTTTGGTATTCTAAATCTAAAAAATATAACTTTTACTACAATAATGTTGCAGTAGAAAGAGATACATCAACAATGCACGAACCTATATTATATGATAGTAAAGGAAAACCTTACCAAAGAAATATAAAAAATGGTAAAGAATACAAATATTATCTTGATAAAGGTGTTCTACCCAATGATTGGTGGACAGATATACAAGCTTTAAATCCATCAGCTAAAGAACGCATTGGCTATCCAACCCAAAAACCTGAAGCTTTGCTAGAACGTATTATTTTATGTGCCAGCAACGAAGGCGATATTGTCCTTGACCCATTTGTTGGCGGTGGTACAACTGTTGCCGTTGCCGATAAATTAAAAAGACATTGGATGGGCATCGACCAATCTGTCCAAGCGGTTAAAGTTTCCGAACTCAGATTACAAAAACAGCAAGATTTATTCTCCAAACCTTTCACCGTACAACTACACAAATACGACTACGACACTCTCCGTTATTCCGATGCTTTTGAATTTGAAACTTGGATAATTCAACAATACGATGGCACTCCAAATACCAAACAACGTGGCGATAAAGGTATAGATGGCAAAACCCGTGATGGTGTACCAATTCAGGTTAAACGCTCAGATAATGTTGGACGCAATGTAGTTGATAACTTTGTTTCAGCCAGTAAACGTTTTGATAAGAGTTTATTTGATAAAAACTCTAAAAATAACAAAGCAATAGGTTACATAATAGCTTTCAGTTTTGGTAAAGGAGCTATTCAAGAAGTTGCTCGTTTAAAAAATCAAGATAACCTTATAATTCAACTCATTACCGTAGAAGAAATTATTCCTATTGCCAAAAAACCAAAGTTAACCGTTAATTTTGAAGATTTAGGCTTAGATAACAAAAAATTGCGGGAAATAGAATTTACTGCTACTGGAAAATCAGAGGCCGGAATTGAATTCTATGCTTGGGATTTTAATTATAACGGATCCGAAGGTTTTAAAGCTCAAATTATGATTGATAAAAAAGGTAAGCAGACTCATAAATTTAAAACTGGTGACTATCAAATAGCTGTGAAAGTTGTGGATAATGAAGGCTTGGAAAACTTGGAAGTGATTAAATTGAAGGTTAATGGAGAGGTAAAATCATAAGGTATATAAGCGAAGCATCATACACCAAATCCGTTCATTATTGTATCTTAAAGCTATTAAAACGGTTTTTGATGAATTACAAATTTTGAAAGCTGTATGGTTTTGATTTTATTAGTTACTCTTATTTTTTTTCTGCATAACTTCAGTTATTTAAAAATATTAGAATATCCATCAACTTTATTTACCTGTAGATAATGAGAAGTTACAAAGTTTGCTATACGCAGAACTACTGATTTTTCCATTATTGATGCATGGCATAAGGTAAGTATGATATATTTTTTTGCTATCCATAAATCAGAATGCTAAAATGCATCAAGAAATTTTTCTGTTTGCCGTTCGAAAATTGACACATGAAAAAATCATTAATTTATTTATTATTTATAGTTATAATAATTAGTTGTAGTAAAAGCAGACCATTACATATCGGTTCCAAAGATTTTACTGAGCAATTTATTTTGGCAGAAATGATAGCTCAACTATTGGAAGATGAAAAAATTGTTGTTAAACGCTCTTTCCCCTATGGTGATACTTTTTCTTTGTTGGAAGCTATCAAACATGGTGATTTAGATATGTATGTGGAATACAACGGTACCGGCCTAATCATGTTAGGACAGCCACCAATTAATGATGGTGATGAGGCTTTCAAAAAAGTAAAAGAGTTATTTCAACCTCTTGGTTTGGAATGGTTGGATCGACTTGGATTTGCTAATAATTATGTTTTACTAATGCGAAGAAACCGTGCTTTAGGGTTAAAAGTTTCTAAAATAAGTGACTTGGTTAATATATCAGGTAATATCAAATTGGCAGTAGAACATGAATTTGTTAGTCGTCCATTAGACGGATTAGCTGCTTTGCAACGTCGTTATGGTTTAAATAATATGTTGCCTGTAGTTAAAAATAAAGATACTTCAGTTATTTATCAAGCATTATTAGATGGCAAAGTTGATGTTGCAGAAGGTTTTTCTACTGAGGGACGGATTGAAGATTTTGGTTTAACCATATTAAAAGATGATTTAGAATTTTTCCCAGTTTATCAACCCTCTCCACTAGTTAAAGCCAGTACTTTGGAACGTTATCCTAAGCTACGTTCTATTTTAAAGAAATTATCTAACCTAATCGATACTACCAGTATGCGACAAATGAATCGAGAGGTAGAGTTAGAGGGTCAAGATTATCAGATAGTTGCCAGAGATTTTTTAATTGAACATCAACTGATTAAACAAAAAGCAAGGATAGCTAAATCAGAAGAATTAACAATAGTAGCTGGCTTGCTAAATAACGTTAGTGGTGGTCTTAGTAAAGCACTTCGAGCGGTACGTAAAACTTTTCCCGGCCGTAAGGTAAATATATTACAGACTGCCGATCCACTGGCCGTACTTCAATCCGGCAAAGCTAGGTTAGGCATTTTGAGTGCAGAGGCTTTTTTTACTCTTACCGATGATTTTTTACCAACTCCAAATAAGACTGTTGAAGCAGTTGGAGTAATTGGAAATAGGATGGCACATATCGTAACTTTACGAGACAATGGCATCAATACAACAACGGATATTAAAAATATGGGAGTGGGAGCGAAAAATGATGCATCTGCTCGTAGTGCAGAGATGATATGTACCTCTTTAGGATTATTAGATAATACGAAGTTATCATACGAAAATGATATATCAAAACAGATACAAATGTTAAAAGATCATAAACTAGATGCTTTATTTTTGATGGTACCTGCTGGCCATGAAAAATTGATGTTAATGATGAATCAAGGGATATTTAAGTTATTGCCTTTAACCAATTGGAAAACAGGTAATAATTTGATTAGATTCCCATTTTTTCGATTAGCTAGAATTCCTATAGGTACTTATCATAAGCAATCAGAAATTGTTGAAACTGTCAGTATTCAGATGGTTTTAGTTGGGCCAACTCCAATCAGTAGTATTATTGGTGATAGAGGACCGGCAACAGTAATTTCTGCTAATGTACAACCATTATCAGATTCACTAATTTTACAATTAAACAAAGAAATCAACGTAGATGAAAAATTAGATCCAACCATTCCTTCAGCTGAGGTCTTAAACCAACAAATTAGGCCACTATCTAATCCATTAAACCCTTCAAAAATAGAATCAATATTTAATTTTCTGATCATGTTGGCAATTGGATTCTTCTTTTTCTTATTTATTCGAGAACGGAAAAATAATACCTAACTTTTTTGAGTTTTAACATGTTTTAAAAACACCTGAAAGCTTATCGGTTGTTTAGGACTACCAATTTTTTTTCTCTAATTGAGCATTCATGTGACGCAATCTATTAGCCATAACCTGCATAACTTCAAGAGCAAAATTAGGAGTGTGTTGAATTAAAAAAGTAAAATGGCGGCGACTGATTGGAACTACCTTACAATCGGTTTTGGGAATGGCGGTGGCACTACGAGGACTAGTGTCTATCAATGCCATTTCTCCTAGAATATCCCCAGCTTTCACTGTATCAATAATTTTTCCGGCCACCAGCACATCTACTTCTCCTTCTACAATGGCATACATAACCTTACCTAAGTCTCCTTCTTGAAAAATCACTTGACCGGCAGAAAATGATACAAAGTCTTGTGAATCTGAAAAAAGATTTTTAGTTGCTGTAGTCATTATATTACTCGTATGGAAAAATCTATTGCTTGGACATTTTTAGTTATTGCTCCGATAGAGATAAAATCCACCCCGGTTTTAGCAATGGCGTGGATATTTTCTAAATTAATTCCACCAGATGCTTCTAATTCAACTTGCCCTTGTACCATATTTACGGCCATGTTAAGTTTAGATAAAGTAAAATTATCTAATAACAAACGTTCTGCCTTGGCATTTAAAGCCTCAGTAACTTGTTCTAAAGTTTCTACCTCAACTTCTATTGGTAAATTTGGAGCATAATTACGAGCAGCAACAATTGCTTGAGTGATCGAACCAGCTGCAGCTATATGGTTCTCTTTTAATAAAAATGCATCGTATAAACCCATGCGATGATTAGTTCCACCACCACAATGCACTGCATATTTTTGAGCCCGGCGTAAACCGGGTATTGTTTTACGAGTATCTAAAATTTTGGCTTTAGTATCAGATATTGCTTTAACATACTGTTGAGTTTCAGTTGCTGTACTTGATAATAATTGGATAAAATTTATTGCACTACGTTCAGCGGTGAGTAAAGTATGAGATGTACCAACAATCGTGCATAAACATTGGTTTGGTTTTATATTATCTTTATCTTTAGCCAACCAATTAAATTTTACCTCATTATCTAATTGATTAAAAGTTTCTTCAAACCAAGCAGTGCCACATAAAATTGCTGATTCTCGACTTATGAGTTGGGCTGTAATAATATTATTAGGAAGCAGCTTAACATTAATATCTCCACTACCAATATCCTCTGCTAAAGCATGTTTTACATTTGTTGCAAGGTCTTTGAAGAAATTTTCCATTGTTAATTATTATGATATTAAAAGGTCAAAATTAGTAATAAAATAGTTAGTTCTTTGTCACAAAAGCATTTTTTTTATACGCTAGGTGTGTGGATAAATTTTAATATTGTTTTCATCATTCATAATCCAAACTTTCAAAACCTTTATAGCCAAGTAAAGAGCAATTTTTTCTAGCATTTCTTGCTTTGAATTTAATGGATATACAAATTTCTGGTGTTTTGAGATAGGGAGTATTATAACCATATTCTTCAATAAATTCATCTGATGTTCAAACTACACCAGCCACTTTAACCCCATCGGAAGTTTGTATGGAACATTTAGAGATAACTTCACCATTTGCTAATATTTGGCTAAGTTTGTTACTGATTTTAATTTTTATACGTCCATGATAATTTGATGTTGGACTCATTAGTAGTTTAGCAAATCCAGCTTGAGAAAATCTATTTTGATTAAATTTAAACTTTGAATTTCTAGAGGCTCTGCTCAGACTAGAAACAAACATTATAATCATTACTAATATAAGTAAAAAAGATATTACTAAAAATAATTCCATAAATACTATCCTTTTTGTTGTTAAGTCGCTATATATTATACTATACTTTCTATTGAATATTTTCTAACTGCTATAAATTCAAAAATAAAATACTCCTATTTCGTCTGTTCATCCATCAGTAGAACAAATTTAAACTTGAAATATACCAAATTTATCAATTTTAACTATTTAGCTTGACAAGCAACAGAGTATCTACATTTGACCTGTGTATAACGATGATACATCTCGTTGGGAATACCCACCAAACCGCTCTGCGGTATTCATTTTGGTTTAATTCATGCAAGTATTGTGAGTGTTCTTCCTAACTTATTTATAACTTTAACAATTAGTTATTTATTATATTGTACAAAGGAAAAATGTATTAAACTTATCCAAATAGATTATATAGTAACATTCTTACAAAACCACATCATAAAAACAAATTATAGGTAAAAACATATGAGTTATAGTGTAGATTTCAGAAAACGTGCAATAGATTTTGTTATTGAAGAAAAAAATAGTATGAGAA
>JAUCGN010000088.1 GCA_030378125.1 Thiotrichales bacterium HSG1
GATTCGCGTGGGGTCGGAGATTGTTATAAGAAACAGCTAGATTAACATTTTTATTTTCCTCTAATAATTTCGATAAAATAAGTAAACTATTCAAAGGAGTACGTAACTCATGTGACATGTTGGCTAAGAATTCGGATTTGTATTTACTGGCCAACTCTAATTCTTCGGCTTTAAGAGTTATCGCAGCTTTAGCCTTTTCCATTTCAATTTGAGTTTTTTCCATCTCAATCCGATTAGATTCCATAATCTGATTTTTTTCTTGAATCTTTAATTTTTGTTGTTCCAAATCTTTGGTACGTTCTTCAAGTACTTCATTAGATTGACGTAATTCTTCTTGTTGAGATTGTAGTTCTTCGGACTGACCTTGTAATTCTTCATTGGCTTTTTGTAATTCTTCTTGCTGGTTTTGTAATTTGTCTGCTTGTTGTTGACTTTGTTGAAGTAATTCTTTAGTTTGAGAACGAGAATTTGCAGTATTAATCGCTATCCCAATATTTGTCATAACATTTTCTAAAAATTGGCGTTGTATCTTTGTCAATTCTGTAGCAGAACCAATCTCAATAACACCTTTCAGTTCATTTTCATATAAAAATGGTAGGAGCAAAACATGTTGCGGTAAAGCACCAGCCAAACCTGAACGGATAATTGATGGACATTCTTCTGAAGTCTGTGACACTGAAATAGTTTTCTTATCTTTGGCTGCCTGTCCAACTAAAGATTCACCCAAAGCAAATTCACTTGGGGTATTTTCATTCATGGCGTAGGCGTAACTAGCAATTATTTGCAACTTGTTATTTTGATTAAACAAATAAAATATTCCAACCTGAGCTTCTACATAAGTAGTCAGAAAAGGTATAACGTTATCAGCTAAGTCTGTTATTTCCTGTTCCCCACTGATTTTTTCATTTATTTGAGCTTGGCCAGTTTTCAACCAATTTTGAACATCATTTTGAGTTGTTGATTCTGACAATTTATGGGAAGCAGTTTCCAAAGCTTGTTTAATTTCAACAAAATCACCTTGGTATTTTGCTTTAGGCATAACTTTTAAATCTCCACTAGCCAATCCTTTGGAAACTTCAATAATATCTTGGATAACCAAACTTTGATTAGATAATGCTGTTTCTAAACTATCTTTAATTTGTATAAAATCACCTTTGTATTCCGCTTTGGGCATAATTTTTAAATTGCCTTCTACTAATCCTTGCGAGATATGGACAACGTCTTTGATTATAGTTGTAAAATATTCATTATTTTCAGATAATTGCTTAGTGTATTGCTCAGACTTTTTATATACGATGTAAATGTTAATCAATAAACCAGTTAATACACATATATAACTAACTTTTTTTAATAAATGGGCACTATCAAACATGCTGTCGAATAAATGTCCAGAAAAAGACATAAACATGATTTGTCCCATAAAATTCACTATTAGCGATAGCACTACCCAATGTTCAAAAGCATCAGTTTGCCAATGGCCTTTTTTTAAGTAACCGATTAAAGCTAATAAGAAAAATATAGCGGGTATTAATTCTTCCGGACGGTGAAAAAATAGTTCTGGATAGTATGCTCTGGGTAAAGGTACAAAGGCAAAAAATACGAAACAACCAATCGTTAACAATATAGCTACGTTATAAACCACATACTCGTTGACATCTTAGTTTAATTTATATTTTCTGTTCCAAACTATCCAACTTAACCAAAGTGAAATTGCCAAAAATATTCGTGATGCAATCCAACTCCAAGGGATTAACGAAGGCGGTGGAGATGGGAAGTATAAGTCGAAAAATGTCGAAGTTACTATTGTGTGATAAATATCTAAACAACTGGTTCCTAAAAAGCCAGTACCAATCAATAAAAAGGTATTGTTTTTCTTACTATAATATTGTAATAAAGCCATTATCCCAATCAATAAAGCTAGTAAAGAAGATACTATCTCCATTAACGTGTGCAATTGTTTAGTACCTTGCCAAGCGACATCTCTTAGTACAAGATAACCAACAAATAGGCTAGCGACCAAAATAATATACGTCAAAACTCGATTGTGAATTTTCATAATTTTTTAAATAGTGGGTAGTGTTTTAATAAAGTAATAACTTCTAATTTACCGATACAACCAAACTCGCATCAACGACAGCAACTTATCCGCATCAACCGGTTTAGCCAAATAATCATTTGCCCCAACTTCAATACATTTAGTTCTGTCATCTTTCATGGTTTTTGTAAAAATAAATCCTTCTAACTGGACTTATTTGTAAAATAGTTTAATCTAAATATCTATCCATCCAAGGCCATACTTGGTCTTTCATTATTTTCATACCTAAAAACTTTTCTTTGAGTTCTTTTTCATTTTCTTTAATATGTTTTTTTATGTCTTCAATATTTTCATAATAAAATTGTTTTCTACTATCTTTGACTGAATTATTTGTTATCATAGATTCATTCCATAACCAAAAACGATGATCAACACATTTTAGAAAAACTTTAAAAGAACCCCAAGCTCTGATATCATCTTCATTAGTTAGGAAATCATGAAACCAATCTTTAGCCCATAAATTTTTGTTAAATGAATTAATAGATTGTTTTGCAACAAAATGTAACCAAGAATCTGGTTGTGTATTTATCCAATTTTGAAGTTTTTCTCCAGTTCCTTCTTGGTCAAGAAATCCTAATATTTTTAAAGCTCTTGCTTGATCAAACATTCGTTCTGAATTAAGCCATTTATCAATCAATTTATATAACCAATCATTTCTTCCTGTTTTTTGGATAACAAAAGCGGTTTGAAGAAGTTTTTGATCATTGTTACAATCATCCAAATAGCTATACCAACGTTTACTTATTATGTCATCATTACATTTTACGGAAAAAAGCTTGTAAATGATTGCTTCAATTTCTGTTTTAACATCAATGAACTGAATTTTTTCTGATGATTGTAATAAATCATACAATTTTAATCCTGTTTTAGGTTCAATTTCAAGCAATACGCTACAAAGTGCTTGATAAAAAGCTTGACATATTATAAGTATTTTCGTACTTTGTTCAGTTCTTGGAAGTACAGCATTAATCCACTCTTTTACATAATCCTGATGAACAACTACCACTTCTCGTAAACCATGTTGCCAAAAAATATTTCCAAACCAATTAGGTTGGTTCATAAGTACTTCATTGAAAGATTTCCTTATTTCGTTACGTTGATTTTCTTGTTCTTCTAATGATAATGGTTTCAATGGTTCTTGTTGTCTTTGCGAGCTTCTTAACATACCACCCCAAATAGCATACATGCTATATATGGTTCTATTTCCCGATTCATCTGAAAAACTTATATATTCGTCAGGATTCACATCATTAGATTGAGTATCATAAACTATCTTAAATTTTGATATATTTTCGAAAATATTTTCAGGAATAGACTCTTGTTGAATATCTTTCCACATTTTCATTAAAAAGTCAGCATATTGTAAAATCTCTTTTTCACAACAACCACGTTTTTCAAGCATATATCCTGCAAGATTTGGAGATACCCTAGGAAGCAAATCCAAATAAGGTATATTTGTACCATATTCACATAAAATTAGACTGCCCCAATAATTTTCTAAATAATGATTTTTTTGATCATAACCCCATTTATTTTTGTTTATAATCTCAGCAGCCAAAGAACCAAACTCAAATAAAATGTGTAATACATTTGCTCTAATTGCACTATTGTTATGTTTTAAATGTGCTGTAAGAACTTGTTCTATATCAGCAACTTTTTGAGGATTGGCTGATACAAAAGAAAGTACATTTGATATAATTATATCGCTACCTTGTTGTGTTTTTAATAAATAACTTAAAATAACACTTGGTGATAAAGGCTTAAAAACTGGCTTATGTTTAACAAAATAAGTCATTTCTTCTTTTTTTGTCAAAAGAAATTCTAATTGTTTTTCTGCATTTTTATCTCGTATAACACAATTAAAAAGAACCACTTCAGCAGCATATGAACCAATTTCATCTAAAGCATTAGTCCATGCTTGAAGAATAGCCTCCTTTTCAACTCCTGTCATAATTAACATATTATTCCAAATATAACTCCATGCAGCTTTTTGCAAAACATATCCGTTTCTTTTCGGTAAACTATTTGCCAATTTTTTTAAAATATTTGCAAGTATATTGGGAGCAAAAGCACAAACTGTTGTTTCTGTTTCTTCTAAAAGAGTATCTTCACTTGTTGGTCCCATCCATGTTGCCAAATTCTCATGTGAAACTTCTTTTATAGATTCTAATTTTTGAAGCAAGCTGTTAGGAATAGACAAACTAGGTTCCAATGAAACTTCTTGCATATATTTAACAATATTATTAGCACTAAATCTGGTTCTAGAAAGGCAGTCTTGATAATTTTCTTTTGACCATGGATAAAAGTTGCAAGAATCACGTTCATATTTAGGAAATAAATCTGGGGGTAATTGTTGTCTTAATTGATAAGCTTCTGAACTACCATAATAAGTTAATAACCAATATGCTGCTTGATTAAATATGGTTTTGTCTGCATCTAGCCATTTTGCAACTTCTTTTTCTACAAGAGGCCAAATATTATCTGGTGTAGTTTTCAATATCCATGACATTTCTCCTTCTGTATCAACGTATCCCATAGCATTTTGTGCTAAAATACCTGTCATAATTGCTTTTATATATAGTTTTCTTGACTGATGTGATATTATTGCTAAAGCAATGCGAGCTAGTCGCAATAATCCTCTATCATCTATAATTTCAAGATTATAACTAGCAATATTTAAAGTTCCTATGTTTAGACTATTTTCCCCAAGCCGTTTAGTAATCTTCTGTTTTTCTTCTTTTTTATCAATTTCTTGGTAAGTATATCCATAAATATGGACAAAACTCATCCAACGTTCAAAATATTGAATAAATATTGGTTTAATTTTATCCCATTCTCTATATTTGAGAAAACTTTCCATCATCATATCTTGAGCCATTTGATTATTGTTTGATGATGACCATAAATTTTCTGTAATATTTAAATAAGTTTCTGGTCTAACAGGAAAATAGGCAGGAATTCTATTCCAAGTTTCATCTTCAAGATTTTGCTGATTAATCCAATAAAGAAAAAGTACCTTTCTAGCTGATTCTGGAAAGTCATTTGCCATTAATGCTTGATATACAGCCGCTCCACATATTTTTGCTTTAATATCCATACCGGGTTGAGGTTCTAACAATTTTGCAATAGTTTCCTCAATATCAGTTATTCCATCATCAGAAATATGCCACACTTCATCAGCAAGTAATTTCCCTAACCCTATGACGAGAAAATTTTCATCTACTTTGTATTTGCCATGTTCATGTACAAGAATTTTGCTACTGACAAATTCCTCAAACACATCTGTATAATTTTCTGAATAGTTTTCAATAGTATTTTTTATATCTTGTTTATTCAAAGAATTATTATTAAATTTTTCTGAAATTTCTGATATTAACCCAAGAAAATCTTCATCATTAATAATTTGTTGTTTTCTTCCAATTCGATCCTTCCAATCTTCATAAATCAATCGTTCAACAGTAATATCACCACTATCAACAATTTTATTTTTTAACCTAACTACTAAATCAAAATAACGTGGTTTTGCAATTAAATCTTTTAAACTTGGGTGAATATCATCCAAATTTAATCCTTTTTTATCCAAAGCCTGCAATAATTCTTCATCATCAAAATTTGGTAATGGCCAAACATGCTCGGATGAATAATTCAAATATTCAAAATGCTTTTTCCAATATTCCGTCCGACAAGTAAATATAATTGCAACACGTCCTATCCAAGGTTCAACATTAAATGATTCTAACAAGCCACGCCAATCAAATTTTATATTCTCATTAAGTCCGTCTAATACCAAGATAAACAAAGGGATTGAAGTTTTTTCTCTATGTAACCAATTTTTAAGTCGTTTTTCCCAATGACCATTTCTTGGTTCATCTAATTGTTTTTTTAGAACATCAGCTAATAAAGTATATGGTTCATTTGAAGAAATAGATTTGGAATTAATGAATATTACGGGTGGAAAAATAGGGTTGGTAATATAGCAATTTAACCATGTAGCAGTAGCCCAAGTTTTTCCATCTCCTTCTTCTCCAAGCATCACGAATGGCTTGTTATGTTCCTTCCAAGTTTTTATCCAAACTTTTAGTTTTTCGTTAGCTTTTTCTCTGGGTATAAAATCAGTATTTTTTTTAATATTTAAAGCTTGTCCAAAAACAGCACGAGATTCACTTTCTGAAGCAAGGCATTTTGATAGCCATTGATTTTGATGATGTTTATAATTATCAAAACCTATAAATTCATGGGTAAACTTTTCTTTAAGTCCTTTTAGTCGTTGAGAATAATTAGCTTGTTTGGAGAGATTCTCTAAATAATTCTTTAACTGAACTTTAGTATTTTTGGATAAATGAAGATGGCCAATAGTTAAATCAGGATCGTTAGCACAAAGAGTAGCTAAATCACTATCATCATCATTTTTAGAATCAATAGTATCAAATCCAATTCCATGTTCATAGCTATATTTTTCTAGTGATTCATAACTTTGAGCATCAATACGGTGGGTTGTTGTAACCAATATCCAAACATCTGGAATATTGTCAGCATTTTTTACTAACGTATCAGCTAATTTTTCACGCAATTCTGCTTCTGTTGGTTTACTTTTCTTATTTTTAGGCTCGTAGTGTTTACACTCAACAAATATTCTATTACCCCTTTCTTCTGAAATTATATCCTTCCCACCTTGACTTCCAGATTTAGCCAGAAAAAATTTACGTTCAGTTAATGACTCAAGTAATTTTGTAATTAAGCCTTCAAATCCATCATCTCCAGAATGATATAACTTTCCTAATTCGTTTGAAAATGTTTGCCAGTTCATAATAAATTTTAACTTCTCCTTTCAATTATTTGGAATATATTTTCCCAAAATTAATCTCTACCGATACAACCAAACCCGCATCAATGACAGCAATTTATCCGCATCAACCGGTTTAGCCAAATAATCATTTGCCCCAACTTCAATACATTTAACTTTATC
>JAUCGN010000089.1 GCA_030378125.1 Thiotrichales bacterium HSG1
TATTGGCATCACATCGAAACGAACCTTCTTGCATATTGCCATCACAAATTTCTAAGTAACGTACCAACGAATGTATTTTTCTTTGGATAATTTTCCATTCAAGCAAGAAATTGTTCTTTTTGAACCATACCAAAATGATTCCATGTTTGTTTGGTAACTAATCTTCCTCTGGGAGTACGCATTAAAAAGCCTTGTTGCAACAAAAATGGTTCTATAATATCTTCTATAGTTCCTCGTTCTTCGCCAATTATAGCAGCCAAAGTTTCTATTCCCACTGGCCCACCATCAAATTTTTCCATAATAGCCAACAACAACTTTCTGTCCATTACGTCCAAACCATATGTATCTATATTGAGTAAATCCAATGCTGCTTGTGCCACTGAAAGGGTAATCTTTCCATCAGCACGGACTTGTGCATAATCACGCACCCGTCTTAATAAACGGTTAGCAATTCTCGGAGTACCTCTGGAGCGATTAGCTAATTCTATTGCTCCTTCAGAATCTATAGGAACATTTAAAATATTGGCTGAACGATTAATAATAGTTGCCAAATCATCACTGTTATAAAATTCTAGTCTTTGAGTTATACCAAATCTATCTCTTAATGGTGAAGTTAATAATCCAGCCCTTGTAGTAGCTCCTACCAAGGTAAAATGTGGCAAATCCAATTTTATAGAACGTGCCGCCGGTCCTTCACCAATCATAATATCTAGCTGAAAATCTTCCATTGCCGGATATAAAATTTCCTCAACTACTGGGCTTAAACGATGAATTTCATCAATAAATAATACATCCTTTGCCTCAAGATTAGTTAGTAAAGCAGCTAAGTCACCAGCTCTTTCCAAAACTGGCCCGGAAGTTTGCCGAATATTAACTCCCATCTCATTGGCAATTATTAGAGATAATGTGGTTTTACCAAGTCCGGGAGGACCAAAAATCAGCAAGTGATCCAACGCTTCCTTTCTGGAATTCGCTGCTGAAATAAAAATTTCCATTTGTTCACAAATATGTGGTTGTCCTATATAGTCGGTTAGATATTTTGGACGGATAGCATTGTCGATAACTTTATCTTCGGAGCTTTCAACCGGGCTGATTAAACGATCAGTTTTAATAGTCACAGGATTTTTGGGGTGGGTAATTTATAAAAAAATACTACTCAGTTTATGAGTGATTATCACATTTGGAATTGAATAAAGCAAGAACTTATTGAGTAAATTAACGAACAGTACTCTGTGCAGGAATACCAAATTTTAAAACATTCTTCATCGGTACAGCCAAACTTGAATAGTCACTCCAAATCAATGCAGATATGTTATAATGACAACACTCAATTAGAATTTGTTTACAAAATTTGATTCATAGGTAATTTTATGACATGGGAAGTGGTTATCGGTCTAGAAATTCACGCTCAATTAGCTACCAAAAGTAAAATTTTTTCCGGGGCAACAACTGCTTACGGTGCAGAACCAAATACTCAGGCTTGTGCAGTAGATTTAGGAATGCCGGGAGTCTTGCCAGTGATTAATTCAGAAGCTGTACGGATGGCAGCCAAATTTGGATTAGCTATTGGAGCCGAAGTTGCACAACGTTCAGTATTTGCCCGCAAAAATTATTTTTATCCTGATTTACCAAAAGGTTATCAAATAAGTCAATTTGAATTACCAGTGGTTAATCAAGGACAGATACAAGTTGAAGTTGATGGTAAAGAGAAAATTATTGGAATCACTAGAGCTCATTTGGAAGAAGATGCTGGTAAATCTTTACATGGTGATTTGCAAGGGCTAACTGGTGTTGATCTTAATCGAGCTGGCACACCATTGTTGGAAATTGTTTCTGAACCAGATATGCGTTCTCCAAAAGAAGCTATCGCATACATGAAGAAAATACATTCGTTGGTACGTTACTTAGAAATTTGTGATGGCAATATGCAAGAAGGTTCGTTTCGATGTGATGCCAATATATCTATACGTTCTAAAGGTGAACAAGAACTTGGTACTCGAACTGAGTTGAAAAACTTAAACTCTTTTAGATTTGTAGAACGGGCTTTAAACTTGGAAATTGAACGACAAATTGATGTATTAGAAAGTGGTAAAAAAGTGATACAAGAGACTCGCTTATACGATTCTGATAAAAATGAAACTCGCTCTATGCGTTCTAAAGAAGAGGCTAATGACTATCGCTATTTCCATGACCCAGACTTATTGCCATTGATTATCGAACCAGAATTTTTGGAGCAGCTAACTACCACTTTGCCAGAATTACCTGACGTTAAAACTCAACGCTTTATAAATCAATATAACTTGTCACCATATGATGCTAATTCACTGACTAATAACAGAGAAATAGCTGATTATTTTGAACAAGTTGTTGAAAAATCAGGTAGTGAAGCTAAGTTGTGTGCTAACTGGGTGACTGGAGATTTATCAGCGTTTTTGAATAAAAATAATTTAGATATAACTGAATCTAAAGTCAATACAGAACAGCTTGCTGGTATGTTAAAACGAGTTACTGATAATACTATTTCTGGTAAGATTGCTAAACAGGTATTTTCTGCCATGTGGAACGGTGAAGGTGATGCTGATGCTGTTATTGATAAACAAGGTTTAAAACAAGTAACTGACAGTGGTGCTATCGAAAAAATAATAGCTGAAGTCATCAGTCGCAGTCCCAAACAGGTTGAAGAATACCAAGCGGGTAAAGAAAAAGTATTTGGTTTTTTTGTTGGACAGGTTATGAAGGCTTCCAAAGGTAAAGCTAATCCTAAACAAGTTAATGAGTTGTTAAAAAAGCAACTGTTAATGTTATAACTCTTAAATAGTATCTTGAAGAAAATAGGAGTCCAAACTTTAGTTTGGAAAGATAAATCTTGGACTCCTGCCAAAACATTTACCTGAAAAGCTATAGCTTCCATTGGTTTCATCTAAAAAAAGAGATTACTTACTATGTTACGTTATTCTATACCATTGATAATATGTATTATTTTGGGTGGTTTTTTATATGTTGGTTTGAGTCTAAATCCTCGTGACATCGGTTCCACTAGAATTGATAAACCAGCCCCTAGTTTTTCTTTGCCATACCTTTTGGACATTAATAAAACTTTTAGTAACAAAGATTTTCAAAACCAAGTTTCAATATTTAACGTGTGGGCTTCTTGGTGTACTACCTGTCGTTATGAACATCCATTATTGATGCAATTAGCTAAACGTGGTTATGTTATTTATGGACTTAATTATAAAGATACTAAAGATGCGGCAAGTGAAGTATTGACCAAAACTGGAAATCCCTATATAGCTAGTGCTTTTGATAAAGATGGTAAGATCGGAATGGACTGGGGAGTAACTGGTACTCCTGAAACCTTTATCATTGATAAACAAGGTATTGTACGTTATAAATATACTGGTCAATTAACGGTAGATGTATTAAAACAAGAAGTCTTACCGTTGATAAAAAAATTGGAACAAGGTACGTTGCCCCTTAATGAAAATACAAAAAGCTAAAGTTATCTATTGAAAAGAAACTAAGTTTTGTTGGAATCAATTGGTAAAAATTTACAATTCATGTATGATATCGGGATTAGATCATAGAGAAAATTATATGTCAGCTTTAATTTGTGGTTCGTTTGCTTTTGACACTATCATGGTGTTTCACGATAAATTTAGACAGCATATTTTGCCGGATAAAATGCACATCCTAAACGTTTCATTCTTAGTACCTGATTTACGTCGAGAATTTGGTGGTTGTGCTGGTAATATTGCTTATAACCTAAATATATTAGGTGGTGATGCAATGCCAATGGGTACAGTAGGGATGGATTTTGCTCCTTATGCTGAGTGGATGGATAAATGTGGTATTGCACGCACTTACGTTACTACAATAGATAATATTTATACTGCTCAAGCATTTATAACTACTGACATGGATGACAACCAGATCACTGCCTTTCATCCAGGAGCAATGAATTTTTCTCACCATAATAAAATCTCGCAAACCGAAGGGGCAACTATTGGTATAGTATCTCCAGATGGGCGAGAAGGTATGATTGAACATGCAAGGCAATTTGTAGCAGCTGGGATTCCATTTATTTTCGATCCGGGTCAGGGTATGCCGATGTTTGATGGCAATGACTTATTACAATTTATTGAACAAGCTAATTGGGTAATTGTAAACGATTATGAATGGCAACTAATGCATGAACGCACTGGTTTATCCGAACAACAAGTGGCAAAACGAGTGGAAGCACTGATAGTTACTAAAGGTGGTGATGGTTCTGTGATTTATACTGGTGATACAACTTATCAAATTCCAAGAGCAGATGTAAAAGCTACTAATGATCCAACTGGATGTGGTGATGCTTTTCGAGGTGGTTTACTGTATGGCTTAATGAAGGATATTGATTGGGAAACAACTGGCAGGGTTGCGTCTCTTATGGGTGCGATTAAAGTTGAACATCATGGTACTCAAAATCATAAAATAACCATTGAAGGTTTTAAACAAAGATTTAAGCGTAATTTTGGGTATACCCTTTTGGTATAGGCTTTGTACCTGAGATTTTTACCCCAATAATCTTTTTTTGCAAAAATTACTAATCTGTTTAGAATTATACAAATCTATATAAAGCTACTCACCAGGTTGCATTAACGAATAATCTAATGGAAACAACATCTAATAATTTATCCATCAGTTTGAAAAAATACCTAGAGTTATGTAAACCAAAGGTAGTGTTATTAATCATATTTACAGCAATAGTAGGTATGTTGTTGTCAACCCAAGGAACGTTAGTGTGGCAAACAGTAATATTTGCTACTTTGGGTATTGGACTTGCGTCAGCGTCAGGGGCAGCAATTAACCAATTAGTTGAGCGTCGAATTGATGCAGTCATGGAACGTACCAAACACCGACCTTTACCACAAGGTGATTTAGACGAAAAAAAGGCTTTAATTTTTGCTTTAGGAATAGGGGTCATTGCCATACTAATTCTATTGTTTTTGGTTAATTTGCTGACTGCTGTACTCACTTTCATTTCTTTAATTGGTTATGCAGTAATTTATACAATTTTTCTTAAACGCTCAACTTCGCAAAACATCGTTTTAGGTGGAGCAGCTGGGGCAGCACCGCCATTATTAGGCTGGACTGCGATGACAGGAGAAGTTCAATCAGAAGCTTTGTTATTGTTTTTAATTATTTTTGTGTGGACTCCACCTCATTTTTGGGCTTTGGCAATTCGGCGTAGAGAAGAGTATGCAAAAGTTGGTATTCCAATGTTACCAGTCACTCACGGAGTACCTTTCACTAAACTACAAATATTACTTTACACTATACTTTTAGTAGCAGTGACTATTTTGCCTTTTATTATCCAAATGAGTGGTTTGATTTATCTAGCCGGAGCAATTGCGTTAGGGGTAGGTTTTTTGCGTTATGCTATCGCATTGTATTTAGCTGATGATTATGACAAGTTAGCAATGAAAACTTTTGGTTATTCAATATTTTATTTAAACCTATTATTTATGTTTTTTCTAGCAGACCATTATGCCCGTATTTTTATAAGAACATTTTTTTTGGGTGACTTTTAATGACTGAACGGTGGACTTGAAGTATTAAACTTTAAGCAAAATGTAAGGTTAAAATATCTTCCAGACCTAATGCTCCTGTGATAATGCCAATTGCAACCGGATAGTTCTTCCAAACCAATGCTGGTATGTTATTGTTGACTCTATCCTCCAACAGATAATATCATGTAAAATATTGATTTATTTAAAACTGTATTAACCTAAATTTTTATGAGTAACCCTATCATCTTAATTGACGGCTCCAATTATTTACACCGAGCCTTTCATGCAACCCCAAATCTAAAAAATTCAGAAGGATTTCCTACCGGAGCAATTTTTGGTCTAACCAATATGCTAAAAAGCTTATTGCACCAATATAAACCTGAATATGTGGTGGTTGTATTTGATGCTAAAGGTAAAACTTTTCGCAGTGATTTATATCCAGAATACAAAGCTAATCGTCTACCTATGGATGAAGATTTAGCTATACAAATTCCTTTCGTGCTGGAAATAGTGACAGCTTTAGGTTTACCAATATTGCAGATAGAGGGAGTAGAAGCTGATGATGTAATTGGAACTTTGGCTAAACAAGCCGAAGCCGATGGCAAACAAAGTTTAATTTTTACTGGTGATAAAGATTTCGCTCAATTAGTCAATGACTTAATCACCATAATAGATACCATGAAAAATGTTAAACTAGATGCCCAAGGGGTACAAGATAAATTTGGTATCCCACCAAGTTTAATTATTGATTATCTTACCTTAATTGGAGACAATGTAGACAATGTACCCGGAGTTAATAAAGTTGGTCCTAAAACAGCAGTTAAATGGTTAAAAACTTATGGTAATTTATCAGAAATAATAAAAAATTCTTGTAATATCAAAGGTAAAGTTGGGGAAAATTTACAAACAGCTATTCCAAATTTACCTTTAACACAACAACTGTTAACCATAAAAACTGATGTACCTTTAACAAATCCAAAGTTAAAATTAAATACTCCTAATTTTGATAAACTACATGAATTATATAGTAAATTTGAATTTAAAAAATGGTTAGAAGAACTTCCTAACAGTGATGTAACCTCTTCCACAAATACTACAACATATGAAACTATATTATCTCAACAGCAATTAGACTTTTGGTTACAACGCTTAGAAACATCTGAATTATTCGCCTTTGATACCGAAACTACCAGTTTGGATTATCTACAAGCTAGGATTGTCGGCATGTCATTTGCGGTCCAAGCTGGAGAGGCTGCTTATATACCACTAACTCATGATTATTTAGGAGTTCCAGCACAATTATCACTGGATAAAGTTTTGCGTGCTTTGCAACCACTGTTAGAAAATCCCCAAAAATTAAAAGTTGGCCAAAATATAAAATATGATGCTCATGTATTAGCAAATCATGGTATAAAGTTACGGGGCATTGCTGCCGACACCATGTTGGAATCTTATGTATTGGACAGCACCTGGCTCTTATCCCCATCTGACGCT
>JAUCGN010000090.1 GCA_030378125.1 Thiotrichales bacterium HSG1
AGTGATAGTAAAGGTAGTATATTTACCTTGTATTTACCCAAATCAGATAAAGTTTCCAAACCAATATCAGAACCAATACCACTATTAAATGAAAAAATTCAGCCCATAGATGAAGTTAAACCAGAATCTTTACCAAAATTAAAGCCAATTCCAGATGATAGAAATGATTTAAAACCGGGTGATAAATTTATTTTATTTATTGAAGATGACCGAAAATTTTCTAATATTTTAACAGATGTATCTAATGAAAAAGGTTTTAAACATTTATTAGCTGAAGATGGTGTCACTGGGGTGCAATTGGCTGAACAATATAAACCAAGTGCTATTATTTTGGATATTGGCTTACCCGAATTAAGTGGTTGGAGTGTAATGGAAAGATTGAAGGATAATCCAGAAACTCGTCATATTCCAGTTCATTTCATGTCCGCCAATGACCAAAGTTTAGATGCAAAGAAAATGGGAGCGATTGGTTATTTACTTAAACCAGTCAGTATGGAAAATTTGACGAATGCTTTCAAACAGATAGAACAATTCTTAACTAAAACGGTAAAGAACCTATTGATAGTGGCAGATATTGAATTACACAGACAAAAAATCATAGATTTAGTTAATGAAGATGATGTTGAAATTCAACAGAAAACAACCATAGAATCAGCCTTTAAAAATTTGGAAACTACCATTTATGATTGTATTATTATTGATATGGATATTGAGCATGGATTAGGCAGCAAGCTATTAGAAATGATGCATCAAGACAGAACTCATTGTCAAACTCCAATCATTGTATATGCAGATCGTGATTTAACTACAGAAGAAGAAATTTTACTGATGCGTTGTTCTGATGAAATTCCAATTAAATCAGTTAGTTCTTCTGAACGTTTGTTGGATGAGGCAACTTTATTTCTACACCAAATAGAAGCCAAATTACCAGATAATAAGCGTAATATGTTGCATATAGTACATGATAAAATGACTATCTTGAAAGATAAAAAAGTATTAATTGTTGATGATGATGTGCGTAATGTTTATGCATTGGCAACAGTTTTAGAAGAGAATAATATGGAGACAGTTTGTGGGGTAAATGGACAAGAAGGATTAGATTTTTTATCCAAAAATAATAATATTGCAATAGTTTTAATGGACATAATGATGCCGGAGATGGATGGTTATGAAGCTATTCGAGAGATTCGTAAACATTCAAAATATCGTAAATTACCCATAATAGCTCTTACTGCCAAAGCCATGAAAGATGATAAAGCTAAATGCATAGAAGCTGGCGCCAATGATTATTTGGCTAAACCGGTTGATGCGGATAAGTTGATGTCGTTGATGCGAGTTTGGTTGTATCGGTAAGTTTTAAGCTTTGTTGTTTAAACAGTAGTTCTGAGGTAATTTAATGATGGTAAGAAATTATGGTGTAATTGGGCAACCAAGGGTATTTTACCCTCGGCTCCCACACCACTCACCGCATAAAACGAATCATTAATTTTAGTGACATTCTCAGCTACCTCTTTAATAAGCTGCATTTGAGTGGGAATCATCAGTTCTTTGGATCAGTGAAGCACAGTGTAATAGACCAATTTTTTAAAAATTACTCTATCTCAAAATAAATTGGTTCATTGCCATTAAAAACAATTTTTCCATTTTTTGATGATCTATAACCCATGTAAACAGTATATGGAATTAATGGTAACCCGGTAAGTGAACCCTCATAAATAATGCTTTGTAAAGTACTGGAAAGCTCTACATTTTTTTCGGCAGCGATGACTGAAGATATGTTTCCATCCCATAGTTCCCATGTTGAATAGTTTTTCCCACGCATAAAAAATACTGGAGTTTTCGTATGTAATAATGCCAACATTAATACGTCTACTGTCTCTCCAATATCAGAGTCATCAACAGTAACGGTGGCGGAAATACTAATCGTATCTGTTGAATCTATTTTTATTTTATTGCCAGTTGTTTCTTCAGTAATAATTTGATTTAAAAAATAAGATTCAGTTTCGATCTCACTACCAGTTTTATCAATTGCCATTCCAGGCGAACCTTTGGCTATATTTTCAGTTGGATTGAGATTAAATACCAGAACATCAGTTGCAGTCAATTCGGTGCGACTACTAACATTAATATAATAAGTTTTATCCGCCTCCAGAGTAACCTTAATTTTGGAATAAGCATGATGATCATCAACGTTATCGTTACAAGCTAACTCTCTCAAAGGATGTTTAGAACCAGACCATAAAGATAATACGGTGTTATAGTTGGAGTTCAGAGTATCCAAAATTAAACTTTGTTTAGTGGTAGATTCATATTGATACCAAACGCTATTGTAAGAACTGGTGGCACAGATAGATAAGGTTTCATTAGAGTCAATAGTAGCTGTATCTACCGACTGAGTACTTGTATAAGGAAGAGTTTTAATTTCAATCGCATTAGTCAAATCATCATTATTTGATTCTGAAACGCCCAAAGATTTAGCATTAAAAGTTAACTTACCAGTTTCTTTGTTAAAACCATTTATCCCAATAAAATACTTAGTTCCAGCATTTAATTCAGTACTAAGTTGAGATTGTATATCTTCCTCTGTACCGTTGTCATTACAAGTTATTCTAGTCAATGGATGTTGTTCACCTGTCCAAATACCAAGCACTGTGTCATAGTCAGAGCCGTAAGTATCAAATACTATTTTTTCATCAATAGTAGGATTATATTGATACCAAACGCTGGCCTCACTAAAGCTACAAGTGGGATAACTTTCCGATGGTTCTGTGGTTGAATCGGAGGTATCTTGCGTATTGGTATAAGGTAATTTTGATATGTTAATTGCATCATCTAAATTATCATTTACTGGTGCAGCATGTATCGACAACGACATAGTTAATAGGGTAATCCACCCAAATATCTTTAATTGCATAAAAATTCCCCAAAAAAAATGGGGGCATAAACTGCCCCCTTTAAAGTTTAACTTTATTTTCGAGACTTAAATATTCTTTTAAAAAAATTTAGCCTCGAATAATAAATTAAGTGATACTTATTAATATACTACTCAGCATTTTCCAAACCTTGTTGAGTTATAATTTCTTCTATATCACAACTCTTAGGCCATGCAATTGCCTCAATATCAGAATACAATACTGTATCATACATCAATACAATATTACCTAAGTCACTATCACTTGGGATTATTGGGCATTCACTTGAACCAACCCTCCAACCATATATGTTAGTGTCCTCATTTTCATGAACAGCGAATAATAAGACATTGTTATCAGCCATATCTAAGGCTTCTATCTGTCCATTCACACGCTCTCCATCAGCATCTTTCAATGGGCAAATCTGAACTGCACCAGTATCACTATCCCATGAATACAGGGTACTATTCTCAGCACTATTATCCCCAGTTCCACCACTATTTTCAGCAAGATATAGCACTTGGTTTTCATTATCCCAAGTCATGGCCTCAATAGCAAGTTGTGAATAATCAGTCTCAGACTCAGATACTTGTTTACCAATACCAGTTGATAGATCAACAGTTAGTGGACCAATTTCTCTGTCAACCCATCCCCACAATACACCTTCATTAGTAAAGGAGATGGCAGATACTTCACCGTCCCAAATTGGACCAACTGCGGTTGGTTTTCCACTCTCCATATCAATTTGATACAAAGTTCCAACAGGATGACTATTTGTATCATCACCTGAGGAAGCGTATAACAAACCAGTAACTGGATCTGTGTCTAAACCTTCAAGATCATACCCTGCTAGTTCACTACCCAGTTCTTTTACCGAACCATCAATCGGAGTAATAGCAAGTATCATAGTATCATTCAGAAGTTTGTCATTCAGAGCGTAGAAACTAGGTGCAGCACAACCTGTAATCACGATATCTTCTCTAACATTAAATCCAAAGTCAACAGTAGGATTATTTCTAGCTGCCACATCATTTATATCATCAGGAGTAACTAAAGTAACCGCTAACGATACTGCACCATGACCAGCTAATGGAATACCATTGCTATCATTGTCAACACCGTCGTCTGGATCAGAACCACCTTCAGAAGCCACCATAGAACGAGAATTTGTAGGATTATTATCGTTTAATGGATTTCCAACTGTAAAGTTTTCTGGAGCAACTTGAACAATGTAATCGCCTGGTAGTAAATCTTCAAACAAGTAGTAACCGGGAACACCACCTTTAGTAAAGGTAACCATACTAGTTACATACTGATCAACATCTGGTGTGTACTCGTTATTATCATCACTATCACGATACAAGTTTACTTTAACACCATTGATACCTTTATCGCCATCAGCAATGTTGAAAATACCATCTAAATCCTTAGACTTGTCCTCTTCATTTGAGCTATCTATCCAAACTTGATTACCCAAAGATAAGTCACCAATGATTTTAAATATACCCGCATCCACAGTTTTATTAAACTCATTTTTGCCTAAAGTAATGATGTCTGTTATACCATCACTATCAACATCAGAATCTTCAGCATCATCTGAGCCTTCATTCTTAGTAGTAAAATGTTTAGCATCTTCTGGTAAGGTAAATTTAACGAAATAGTCACCCGGACCTAAATCTTCAAACAAATAGCTACCATCATCTGCTGTTCTAATGGATTCACCAACTTGTAAATCTGAAGTTGGGTCTGCTACACCATTACCATCATCACGGTATAAGGTAACTTCTACCCCACCAATGCCTAAGTCCTTGCTTTCATTGTGCTGACCATTTTGATCACGATCAAACCATACATAGTCACCTAATGCAGCAGTTCCTTTTTCTACTAATCCCATATCCCAACTATAGTCAATAGTTTCACTCAACAAAGTTACTGGTATGGTAGTATTGGTATCTGGGTTAACATCCGAGTCTGCAAGATCATCATCCCCAGCATCTTGTGGTGATACAGCGTAACCAACTGGTGGGTAAAATTTAAGGAAATAATTACCACCATCCAAGAATGAAAAGATGTAGAAACCAGGATTACCTTCTGGACCATCAGCAGTCCTAGTAAAATCAAGTAACTCGCCATTATCAGCAGAATAAACCTCAACTTTAACTCCATTTAGGCCTATTTCATCATTATCTTGTATGCCATTAGCATTAGTATCTAACCAAACTCTATTACCCAAAACTGCTGGTTCAAAGTCAACTACTTCAATACCAACCTTGATTGGCTCAGAAGGTAACAATTGTTCACCATTATCTACTCTTGTAGCAACATAACCAAAAGAATTCCAAGCAATTGAAGGTTCTTCTTCAGTTCCTAAAGCAGCATCTATTGGAGCCAACATTGGCCATTCTAATTGTAACGCATCACCCGGTTCAAACACTTTATCACCAAAATCAAATCGCAACGAGCGTACTGTAGCAATTTCATCTGGCAAGTTGGTTGACCACTGAGGTTCTTTACATCCAGGTGGATTGGTTGGTAATACTTCAGTCCGACATGGATTTTCTTCTACACTATAAGATACAATAATTCCATTGCCAGCATATACAGCATCTCTTAAACGAGGTTGCCAATTTGATTCACGTTGAGATCGGTCAATAACTCCAGTATCAGATACAAATGGTAAAATATCTATAACTACTACATTAGTCATAGCAACATTACCAGTGTTACTAACTATCAAACGATAATCTAAAGTACCACCTCTAGCGGTTTTACCCCATTTTGGATAACGGTGATATTCATCGTCTAATTGACCACGAACCCATTTAACTGAATCCATAGCAGCCATTTGACTTGATGTAATTGAGGCTACATCACTAGAACACAACAGTTCTTCAACATCACCATCATTATCAACATCATTACTATCAGCAACTTTATCAATACAACTAGATAAGTTAATTGCATTATTTGGGTTTTCAGCAATAGAATAAGCACGATTACCTATCAAACCAGGCAAAGTATCATTTTTAACCCTAACAGTCACTGTTATTTTATATATATCCCATTTTTTGAATGAATATTCATTATCACCAGACCATTCCCAATACAACACCGTTTTTCCGTCTTGAGTGGTTTTCTCAGAGAAAGTCGGAGCAGGTATATCTCTAGTAGAACCAGATGCAGTTTTCCAACTTACATATTCTAAGTCATCGTCCAATACATCAACTATACTAGGATTTATAAACAAAGTTTCTGCCTTATTTTTTAAGGACATATCATATGTTGCAGTTTTACCCGGGGTAATCGTTGACGCTCCAGCAACAACCTTGGTTACCACAGGTTTCGCCATAGCATAAACGATTTCAGTTTTTTTGGTTTTACTATTACTTAATGAACCAACTTCAGAAAAAGCAGTGTTTTCAATAATATCACCAACATTAACTAACTCACCTTCCCGATCTTCTGGTAATACATCAACCGCAAAACCAGTAGCTTTTGCTCGACTAACTTGAGAACGAAAACCAACTGGTACAGATGGGTAAGTCCATTTTAAATCAGTTATGTATTCATCTACACCCAAATTTAATGAAGTTACATCAACAGACTTCGCTGATGGTGTATCAAAAGGACTGCCAACTACTGTTGTCCAGTCAGATTTGTCATTAGTTTTATATTCAACATTAACCGGAATTGAACCTTCTGCCTGATTATTATCTCCAGCTCTTATTTTGGTGACTACCAATTGAGTAGGTATAGAGTCAGTAATTACCATGTTCGTAAGAGCAACATTACCAGTATTTTTAATGGTGAATCCGTAATCAAAACCACCTTCTGGAATAACTGTGTTTGGGCCACCTTTCAACACCGAAAAATCAATAAAACCTTCACCCATACCAGGTCCAAAACTATTAGTTACCTGTGCAGTATAAACCTGTGGCTCTTCTACACCAACTAAACTACCAGTAGCAGTAACTACATTGGTTATGTCACCTACAGCAAAATTGGATGAT
>JAUCGN010000091.1 GCA_030378125.1 Thiotrichales bacterium HSG1
TAGGATATATACATGGATAAGGTACATTTCGCTGTTGATGGACGACTTATTTCTCTCATTGGATTCTTTTCTATAGTTTTTTTGGATGATCCATATTATAATATTCTTGTCAATGCGTAAGTCCTAATCTATTGACTTTATACTTTTAAAAAACTGTCCGAACTATTGTTAAGCGTTGCAAGATACTGAATATCATAGAATAAATCCCAAGCTAGGAAGTTGGGAACTATAAAATAAGTTATATTTTAGGGAAATGGAAAGGCCTTTATAGGAGCAGACATACGATTAACATTGTATCCCATTGCTCCAACTGAACTATTCAAATTAGTAAACTGATAACTCATATTGCCCATGTCATAACTCATTGAACTCATACTTGTTTGCATTAAAGCCATATTTTTATTCATCTCCTTCATATTTACACTCATTTGCTGCATATTACCACTCATATTATCAATCGACGTATTCATGTCAGCCATGACACTAACATGTTTTTCCATACTAAACATGGCTCCATTCATAATATCGAAATTTTTGTTTATTATAATAAAATTACTTTCCATATTTTCCATATGTTTTCCCATTTTGTCCATACCAGTGGTTATCTGCTCCATTCTAAACAATAGCGTGAAAATGAGAGTGAACATGGCAATACCAAGGACGAACAAACCAATCAGACTAACCCGAATAATTTGCGTGGTACGTCTTCCAACTCTAACTGAAAATTCTTCTCTTAATTGCATTGCATTGTTAAAGTCAGCCATGCTTTCTTTAAATACACCAACCACATCTTCAAGATTTTCTTTCATATTCTTAAAATATTTCCTATTGGTTTAAAATTTAAGTTCGAAGAGTTTTAGTTATTGAGGCACAAATTGTTATTTTAATAAACATTCATTTTTTGGTAGTCCTGCAATATATAGTGATAAATCTATTAATCTCTTAATATTTAACAGATTTTTTAGAACAAACACTATTCTGTGCAGGACTACCCATTTTTTTATTTTTAAGTAAATATTTTTTATAATTTATGCTTAGGTATTAAGAAATTTGCTACATATAATCTGTACTAGTATAACATGTAATTTAAGTAAAATTGATTTGTATTTATTTAGTATAACTTTTACACATTGGCAAAAGAAAATCAGCATCGTCGTTATAATATCTGTTGAATTCTGACTATTTGATTCCGTTTGAATATGAGCTTTAAGGAACAATAAATAACTCCATATCTTTCCTATTAAACCATATTTACTTTTATAATCAAAAACTAACACAGTACGTTTGTGTTGGAAGATAAAAAATGAAAACAAAAGGTTATAACTTTGAGCATAATTTTACTCATGGTAAACAATATCTTACTTTTGGCAACTCTCATCCTAATTGAAAATTCCTATTTTTTTTGCTTGAATAAATGAGTTATTTGGCTAAAATGAGATTTACTGTTTTAAGACTGACCTATTGGCTTATGAACAGTATTTTTTTGAAAGAAATAAATCAATTTATTATTATATAAATACATATAAACCAATACTTTATAAGTAATACAAAATTTATTTTAAATAATTGTTGCTTAATTTTATAATAAAAAGTTTGCGATTATTTGAAAAATACACTATTCTATGGGTCATGATGTTTCACGCATCAAAATGTTTAATATTATGTATTAATAATCATCGAATTATTTTTGATTGTTTAAAGGCATGGTATTTACGAAATTTAGAAATATTTACAGAGGTTAGTATTAGGTATGAACCGTGGTACAGTGAAATGGTTTAACGACTCTAAAGGTTTTGGTTTTATTTCGCCTGAAGATGGTAGCAAGGACATATTTGTCCATTTTTCAAGTATTCAAAAAGAGGGGTTCAAGACTCTCAACGAGGGGCAACAGGTTGAGTATGAATCAACTGATGGCCCGAAAGGTCCTCAGGCAACCAAGTGTTTTCCTATTTAGATTAAAGTCTTGATGTAAAAAAACCGTGGTCTAACTTTGTTAGGCTGCGGCTATGTAGAAACTTTTGCGTTATAAAGAAAAATATAGTTGGTGTTCTACTTCTGTTGTTCCGTTGTCATCATCATAATCTGATAAACTACTCCTAATTCTTCCAGTAATTGGGTTTTCATCATCAGAATGAGCGTCCAAAATAACGGCAATATTTCCGGGGACACCAGTAAATCCAACGAACAATGTCATGTTATTCCCTTGAGCTCCATTATCATTACCATTGCTTGTAGAAGATGAATCGCTTGACACTCCCATCCAACCATTGAAGGCATTTTGAGGTTGTTGTTGTTGGTTTGATGTTCTTTCTACCATATCTGCTGAACGCAAGTGTAGCCACAATAAACGAGATTCATCGTTAACTGTTTGTGAAGCAAAATTGCCGTTTATGATACCGTCCCCACCTCCATCATCGCTATTTCCAACTCCTTTAAATCGACTTGCCCCATCATCATCACCTGGAAGTTGATGGTAATGTTCACGATAAACAGTAATAGCTTTAGAAATACTGCTAAAGTTGTTTTGGATATTTTTTACCTTGGCGTTAGTAATAAGTTCACTACCTTTAAGCACCGTTCCCATAACCAGTCCTATAATTATAAAAACGATGGCAATCTCAACAAGAGTGAAACCATCATTAGTTTTCATTAATCTAGACCAAAAAATTACAATATAAAATAGACATCTCGTATGTCATCACTATTACCTTTATAAACAGTTTTACCACTGGCTCTGATGCTACCTTTGGTTGGGTCTTCATCATCGGCTCTTGATTCTAGTATAGCCGCTATATCATTAGGAATTTTAGAAAACCCTATATAGGTTTTTCCTTCTGCTATGGATGGTGTTGTTACTATCTTAGAAGATACCCCCGTTAACCCACCACCGAAAGCATTACCCGGTAAAGTACTGTCACCTGGCTCCCCCTCCACTAATCCAGATGAACGTAGATGAGCCCAAAAATATCCACTTTCATCGGTAGCAGTAGGGGCAAGAGCGTCTCCTTCAATATTTCCATCATTATCACCACCGGTTATTCCAAATCTGGCTTGTGTTTTAATTTTATCATCATCCCCCGGCAAAGCTCGGTAGCGGTCTTGATAACTAAAAATTGCGGCAGTTATTCCAGTAAAGTCATTTTCTAAATTTTTTATCCTAGCATTTTTCACAATTTCTTGACCTTTGAGGACTCCGCCTAATAACAACCCAATAATCACCATAACAATAGCGATCTCTACTAAAGTAAAACCTCGTTGATTACTCATTTTTGTCTCCACAATCACAATTTATCAATAAAATGTAAAGTTACTATTTACAGTTAATTCTATTTTTCCAAAGCTAAAAGTTTTTTATTTAAAAATTCAATTTCCTTAGGGTCCGTCAATTGACCACTGGCAAGCATCCCACCAACCATTAAACGAGCCTGTTCTAATTCTCCCATATCTTCTAAAATAAAAATTTGCATTTCTTTCGCCCATCTCGGCATATTAGGAGTAGCATGAGCAGATATCGCTTGAGCATATTTCAATGCCAAAGGTAAATCTTTTAATCTATGTTTAGCCATTACTGTTACATGAGCTAACCAAGTCCATCTCTTTTTTGGGTCTATAAAAAATTGTCTATAAATAAATTCTAACATTAAACGTTGTTTTTTTTGATCTGAAACAGTTGAATATAAATGACTTGCCGCCAATAATGGATATTGACTATTTGGATCGAGTAGCAATATTTGTTCCAACCATTGTTGTAATTTATTATAATCAAGTTGTTGATAAGGTAAAAATTGCCCGGTTTGAACATCAAATGCTTGCAACCAAAGCATAAGTATTTTAGCGCCAACAATCGGATCACCAAGAGTTAAAATGTTCAATAACTCAGCTTGAGGTGGTGTAGTTAATTTTTCTATTTTTATATTGGGCGGAGGTAATTTATTATGCAAAATAATTTGCCCTCCCAAACTTAATAATAGCAACATAATTATTGTTTTAGGGATATTTTGCACAGAACGTTGTTGCTCATTCATAAGTTTTTTCTATAAATATCAAATAAGCTCATGCTAATCAGCAATATAACATATATAGCTGTTTGTAGCAAAATTTCTATTAAACTATTAAAACTACCAGTGTGATAAACTAACCAAGCAGATTGAGTGAAGTTTTCTAAATTGGGGAGTAACATGGCTAGTAATTTAATGAAACCATTAATAAACTGATCTGTCAATGACTGTGAGTTTGACAATGAGTTTAATGCCATCAATTGGATCGCACCAATACTACGCGCCAATATATAAAACCCTAAAACCATGCTGAAAGATTGGACAACTTGATGGAAAGTGAGTACACACAATAAACTAACTGCTATAACGATTAATAATTCACAAAAAAGAGATAAACTCCATAACCCCACTTGTGAATAAGGCACATAATTTAATAATGCTAAGCCAAACAATGTAGCTGTAAGCAAAGCGATTAATGCAAAACCACTAAATTTACCAATGAAGTAACTGCTACGTTGTAAAGATAAAGATAACCACAAATATATAGAATTATTGTGAAATTCATGTACCATACTAGTAATTACAAACAGACTGATTACGTAAATTGCACTTAAACGTAAAAAAGCTGCCAACAAACTGCTTTGATAATTTACAGTCTCAACGATAGCTGTTTGACCAATAAAAATGCTCAATCCAAATCCAACGAGCAGTAACATGACGATAACTACAAAGAAGCTAGTACGTAAAGCTTCCAATGCTACTAAAGTGGCGAGAGTAATAATTTGTTTCATTTAATAAATTCTAGGTAAACTAATAATGTCTTTTAATTTAACTTCACCCAAACATGAACACCGTCTACTTGGTCTGTTATTAATATCCATACATATTGTACTATGGTGGAATTTTTCCAGTTTTCCAGAACTATTATTGCGGATTGGATTGCTTATTCATCTTGGAATTTTTATTTTGTGGCAACCTTTGTGGAGCCAATTAAATATTCATAGTATTAAATATAATATATTGTTAATTATAGCAATTTGTATATTTTTAACTTTTCCTAATGTATTTTTATTAATCTTTTGGCAAATTATATTACTAGGTTTATTGGGGGGGCGCGACTTAGTTAAACCGGTTGATAAAACGATCAATTTAGTGGCAATTGTATTTTTATGTTTGGAAATATTACTAACTGTTTTTAGTCGTTTATTCATATTTGATGAATTAATTCAATATTTTACAACTAGTATTTGGTTTAAATATGGAATACTACTAATTCCATTCATATTTTTGTTTATAACTACTGATGATAGTAGGGAGCATCGTTATTATGTCAATTTTTTTCATGGTTTAACCATTGCAATGGTAATTGTTATTATAACTTTAGGTAGTCTAGTTATCAACCAAACAAACCATGTAATTATACCACTAGCAGTTTTTCAGATGGTATTGGCCATATTAATTTTTATTTTAACGATTAGTTGGTTATGGATTATACTTATTGGAGAGGAAGGAACAGAATCGTTGTGGACCCGGCATTTATATAATATTGGTGGCTCCTTTGAACAATGGATAGAACATTTAGCTCAACCAATTCATCACAAAAATTTAACTCCCCCAGAATTTTTGCAAGCAGGTTTTGAGCAGTTATTAACTTTGCCTTGGATAACTGGTATTGCTTGGCATTCTTTGTACGGTGAAAATATGTTAGGAGACCCTGCCTCTCATAAAATGGTTATTATAATCCAATCAACTGAAATTACAATTTATCCCCGTTATCGAATAAGTGCTAGCCACTCCTTCCAAATTAAAATTTTAGTCCAATTATTGGAATATTTTCATCAAACTAAACGCCGGGAAGCAGCTTTTGCTCAACAAGCCCATCTACAAGCTATTCATGAAACTGGAGCAAAACTAACTCATGACATTAAAAATCTATTACAATCTTTACATGCAATTACATCAGCCATAGAAATATACCCACCTTCTAAACATGATGATACACAAAGGTTATTGCAAGGACAATTACCACATTTAACCCAACGTCTTAAACGTACTTTAGACAAGTTACAAAAACCGGCTGAATTTTCTTATTCCAATGTACCAGTTCAATTATGGTGGAGCAATGTACAGGCTCGTTACCGTAAGAGTGAAATTTATTTTCATACTGATGTAGATGATGAAAATGTCTTGATTCCAGAAGATTTATTCGATAACGTTACTGAGAATTTATTACAAAACGCTCTTATGAAACGGAAACGGGAAGCAAAATTAAAAATTGAAGTGTCATTATCTATTAAACAAGGCAATTTGCAATTGAGCGTGTTTGACGATGGCAGCCCAATACCTGATGAAATATTTAATAGCTTGTTTAGCCAACCGGTTCCATCTAAAGATGGTTTTGGAATAGGTCTATATCACGTTGTGAAACATCTCTATCACACTGGTTACGAACTACAAATTACCAATAATATTGCTGGTAACGTGTGCTTTGAGCTTGCCAGCACCGAATAATAACTTGTTAAACCCTTAAATTATTTCTTTGGTAGTCCTGCAATGTATAGTGATAAATCTATTAATCACTTAATATTTAACATATTTTTTAGAACAAACACTATTCTGTGCAGGACTACCATTTCTTTAAATGTTTATAACAAACAATAGGAAAAAAATACTATGTTAAAACCTTGGTGGGTGGTTTTATTATTTTTAGTATTTGTAACTACTTGGTTAGTACAAAGTGTTGACGATGATTCGATAATTCCTCCCACAGAAGAACTGAGAATCCCTGATTACAGCCTAACTAAATTTAGTAGTACCCGTATGGATGAATCTGGTCAATTGAAAAGTCAGTTGACAGCAGTTGATATGAGCCATTATCCTAACGTCAATACTAGTATAACAGA
>JAUCGN010000092.1 GCA_030378125.1 Thiotrichales bacterium HSG1
TTATATTTTAAAATTACATAATTCCTTTACGCAACTTAACATTGTAATTTTATACTTCAATTTTTACAGAAATTATGAGAAATCAAATATACTTTATAAGTATATAATTTTATTGAAATATTATTTTTTAGAAGTTGTCAATGCGTAAGTCCTATAATGATAAAAACCATTTCTTTTTAAAAGCATACCCGGATAAAAGCTTGTCTAAAGATTCGTGTACATTTCTCCACTTATCGATTGCAATAAGAGCATACCAACATTATGATTTATGCCTAAGTGCTAAAATTATTGAACTTGAAAATAATTTTCAATCTAAACTTGGTTGGCTTGTTGGTAACTTGTATTCTAGAGTAGGAACTGAAGATCAAGTTCCGAGATGTTTCTCAGAGCAATCAGATTTTAATAAGCATATTGAAGAAATTTTAAATAGCAATGTCGCTTGGGTAAAGCAGCACCAATACTCCGATTTTAAATCATGCCATGATGAAAATAATGAACTATCTGGAGAAGAGTTGATAGAGCCGCTATTTCTAAAATGGAGAAGAAAAAAAACGAAAATTTAGACACTTTTGTTGGTCTTATATGTAAATCAATAGAAATTGATTCATCACGAAAAGAAAAGCTAAAAAATTTTCTGTCATCAAGTCAAGTCAAGCGATTTTTAAATATTTGAGTATTTTATCTTACTTAATAACTAAATAAAAGCTAGATAGGGGAAACAACATCTTTACCTTACCATCCATTCCGCTAATTAGAAAGATTATTATAACAATCCTATTAACTGATTTCATTAACATATAAGATAAATCTCCTTATTCCCAATTTTTAAAAATATAGCTATTATGTCAATAAAATTAGGTAGATTAGACCAATTAGAAATAAAACATTTAAATTTCAATTAGTTATAATTTTAACCAAGCTCAGTTTTCAAAAACTGTCCGAACTATTATTAAATCCTCATTCCCTTACCATAACCTACCATAAGGGTGTTGATTCATTACGATGTAAATTGGGCTTTTAGGGTCATTTTTTACACTCAAAATGAACCAAAATTCACTTTTAAATAGCTAAATATTAAAAATATTGACTGTTTTATACTATTTTGAGGTTAAAATGATAATTCACAATTGAGTCGGTAAAATTAATATCTTATAAATTAGCATCTTAATAATTTAAATCGTAATAAATCCTCATTCCTTACCATAATGAATATAAAAGTTTATAAACGTGATGAGTATAATTGAACGAATTAAACTAGAAAATGTTATAATACACAACAAAGGTCAAAGATTTTAATTAAAAATTATGGAAAATCAACTAGAACAATTAGAAACTGCCATCCGTAATCAAGCTAAAAATTTAGCTGATGTTAACTTGCAATCCGCCCAGCAACAAAGAGCTAAAATCTTAGCCGATGCCAATAAACAATTGAATAAACGGGAAGAACGAGAAGTTGAAAAAGCTCAGGCTGCAGCAGAACAAGAATATCGTCGCAAAGTGCAAGCTGGTGAAATAGCTATGCAAGCTGAACTTGATCAATTGCGTTGGAGCCTAGTTCAGTCAGTGGTGGACAACATGCAACAACATTTACAAAATTTAGCTTCTGATGCCTATACAGATTTATTAAAACAATATCTTACCTATACAGCAAGCAAATTTACGGATAAAGATTTAGTAATAGAGGTAAATGCTAAAGATTACAAATTATTAGAACCACAATGGCAAGCTATAATAACTGAATGTGTACCAGATAAAAACTGTACCTTATCTACTGACACTAAACCTTTTAGCGGTGGTTTATTAATCCATAACGTCACTAATCGGATTCGGATAGATAACAGTTTTGAAGGTTTGATGGCTCGATTAGAAAATGAGATTTATCAAGTTATTACTGCTCAACTTTTTGCTTCAGTAAATCCAACTAGGAATATCTAAATGTCTAAAAATACTGGAGAAATAATTGCAATTAATGGCCCCATTATTACCGTACAACTTCCAGAAGTTCGTAACGGTGAACAGGTTCGTATTGGTAAACTAAATTTGATGGGTGAGGTCATTCGTTTAGATGGTAAACTAGCCACTGTACAAGTATATGAATCGACTGAATCGTTACGGCCGGGAGACACAGCTTATTCTCTTGGTCACCCATTATCGGTTGAACTAGGACCGGGTTTATTGGGAAAAATTTTCGATGGAGTACAACGACCTTTAGACAAAATATTCACTGCCAGTGGAGATTACATTAGTCGTGGTCTGGACATTGAGCCATTGGAACGTGACCGTTTGTGGAGTTTTAGTTCTAATAGCCACTTACCATTGAAAACTAAAGTTAGTCCGGGTACTTTGCTCGGAAAAGTTCAAGAAACTCAAACTATTACCCATCCAATTTTAGTGCCACCCAATTGTTATGGAGAATTATTAGAATTAGCTCATGCCGGCGAATATAATATAGAACAAACCATCGCTAAAATTAAAACGGATGACGGCACAGTACAAACGGTAAAGATGTTCCATCGTTGGCCGGTTAGAACTCCACGACCTTATAAAAACCGTGATCATGCTGTTTTACCATTGTTAACTGGACAACGAATTTTAGATACTTTTTTTCCACTGTTAAAAGGTGGTAAAGGAGCAGTTCCAGGACCGTTTGGTGCGGGCAAAACTATGTTGCAACAACAGATAGCTCGCTGGGCTAACGCAGAAATTGTAATTTACGTTGGTTGCGGGGAGCGTGGCAATGAACTAGTTGATATTTTAGAGACTTTTCCAGAACTAATTGACCCACATACTGATCGTTCTTTGATGGAACGTACTCTGTTGATAGCCAACACTTCCAATATGCCAGTAGTAGCACGGGAGGCTTCCATTTACGTTGGGGTAACTATTGCAGAATATTACCGAGATTTAGGTTTTGATGTAGTTATGGTAGCTGATTCAACCAGTCGTTGGGCTGAGGCTTTACGAGAAGTTGGTGGTCGATTGGGACAAATGCCAGTTGAAGAAGGTTATCCAGCTTATTTGGCTTCTCGACTAGCAGCTTTTTATGAACGGGCTGGTCGCGTCACTACTTTAAATAACAAACAAGCATCAGTGACTCTTATTGGGGCTGTTTCACCACCCGGAGGAGATTTTTCTGAACCAGTTACCAGTCATACAAAAGAAATCGTACAAACTTTTTGGGCTTTATCAAAGGAGTTAGCTGACGCTAGGCATTATCCATCCATTGACTGGAATGATAGCTTTTCCGATTATATTAGCACTGCTCAACAATGGTGGGCGGAAAATATTGATATTCATTGGCAAGAATACCGTAACGAGGCTTTAAAGCTATTGGCTAACGCTGATGAGTTAGCAAGAATCGTAAATTTGGTTGGCCCAGAAGCATTATCTGCAAATCAGCGTTGGGTGTTAGAGGGTGCGGCTTTGATTCGAGAAGGAGTTTTACAGCAAAATGCTACTGATGAGAAAGATAGCTTTTGTTCTCCAGAAAAACAGATGTTGTTATTGAGTTTGATGTTAAATATTTATCATAAAGGAATGGATTTGTTGAAAATTGGGGTACCAGTACAACAGCTTTCTAACTTGCCAATTTTAGCTCAGGCTCGGAGAATTAAGTCTCAATTTGGAAATAAAGAGATGGATAAATTTAATGATTTTGAGCAAGAAATTCAAGCTACTTACGATAAAATTCAGATGGAATATGGTGATTCCTGAATGAAACGTAAAATTTCTGTGATTGGATTAGGCTATGTTGGTTTACCAGTTGCGATAGCTTTTGCTAAACAAGGTCAAGTTATTGGTTTTGATGTTGATAAACGGCGTATAACTGAATTAAATGAAGGTTATGATCGAACTCACGAGGTTGCAGATGCCGAGTTTAAAAATTTAGATATTATTTTTACTGCTGATTATAATCAACTTCAACTGGCTGATTTTCATATTATAGCTGTCCCGACTCCAGTTGATTCAAATAACCAACCAGATTTATTACCAGTTTTAAGAGCCTCTAAAACTATTGGTAAACAATTGAAAATTAATGATATTGTGGTATATGAATCTACAGTTTATCCGGGAGCCACTGAGGAAGTTTGTGTACCAGTTTTAGAACAGCAGTCAAAATTGACTTGTGGAGTTGATTTTAGTGTAGGTTATTCGCCAGAACGTATTAATCCGGGTGATAAAAAGCATACTTTTACCAATATAGTTAAGGTTGTTTCTGGGTTGGATGAGGAGACTTTAAAAATTGTTGCTGAGGTATATAAATCGGTGATAACGGCTGGAGTACACCTTGCTCCAAGCATTAAAGTTGCTGAGGCTGCTAAAGTGGTTGAAAATACCCAGCGTGATATTAATATTGCGTTTATGAATGAGTTAGCGGTTATCTTTGATCGGATGCAAGTAGATACGGCTGATGTATTGGAAGCTGCTAATACTAAATGGAATTTTTTGAATTTTAAACCGGGAATTGTAGGTGGACATTGCATTGGTATTGATCCTTATTATCTGGTTCATAAATCCAAACAATTAGGTCACAATCCACAAATAATTCCGGCTGCACGCACTGTTAACGATGGTATGGGAGAATTTGTTGCACAACGGATATTGGAACTTTTACAAGATAATGGCTATCTAATTCCAGAAACAGTGGTGACAATTCTTGGTCTCTCTTTCAAGGAAAATGTTCCCGATTTACGCAATACTAAAGTTATTGATATAATTAATTATCTACAAAAATATAAAGTACAAATACAAATACACGATCCATTAGTTGATGTGCAAGAAGTGATGGCCGAATATAAAATACCATTAAACTCGAAACAAAATCTTCAGAAATCTCAATGTATAGTGTTAGCGGTTCCACATCAAGAATTCATTCAAGATGGATGGCAATGGTTACAAAATTTATTAGAAGATGGTTGCGGGATTGTAATTGATATTAAAGGTATTTTACCACGAGAAGAGGTTCCAGACGGAATTATATTATGGAGATTGTAAGATCGTATTTTTTCATCATTTTGGTTTTAATGACTTTCCAAGCTACAGCTTCAGTGCCTAAAGTGGTAGTAACGCTCAAACCAATCCACGCTTTAGTTAGTGGGGTCATGGATGGAATAGCAACCCCACATTTATTACTGTCTGGAAAAGAATCGCCACATAGTTATAATCTATATCCTTCCCAAATGAGGCAACTACACGCTGCCAACTTGATTATATGGGTTGGGCCAACGGTGGAAAGTTTTTTGGATAAAGCTCTAAACACAGTTAATAAAAATACTAAAATTTTAAGTTTAATTGACATTTCCGAGTTAAAACTGTTGCAAATCCGCAAGAATTGGGAGACACATCATAACCATGAATACAATGGTCAACTTAACATTGATCCACATATTTGGCTGTCGTCTGATAATGCGAAGGTAATAGTTCAAACTGTTGCTAAAACATTGAGTCGAATTGATGCTGATAATGAGGTTCAGTACAATATTAATGCAAATAATATAATTGTAAGACTTAATCAACTTGAACAAACTTTACAACAACGTTTAGAGCCGGTTAAAAATTTACCTTACCTAGTTTTTCACGATGCTTATCAATACTTTGAAGAACAGTATGGTCTAAATGTAATGGGTGCAGTTAAATTATCTCCAGAAGCTCATCCAAGTATTAAACATTTGCATAACTTACGGATTGACTTAAAAAAACAAAAAATTATCTGTATTTTTAGTGAACCTCAATTTGAATCATCCTTGATCAATACTTTGATAGGTGATAATGCGGTACGACTTGGAATGCTTGACCCTTTGGGAATTGATTTACCAAATGGAATAGATAGCTATTTCACTTTATTAAATAATATGGCAGACTCACTTAAACAATGTTTATCATCCAATGTTATTCGATAAGTTGTGGTAAATCAATTATTTGATACCTGACAGGTTTTAAAAATTTAGGCAAAATCCATGTTAAGACAGGTAACATAACTTTTCAAGAAAAATGAGTTAATCAGTGATTTTGTATAAAAAATTGATATTTAAGTATATTTGTAAATATGAAAATAGTCCAAGTTAAATAGAAACTTGCAATGGTGACTTACGGTGCATTAATATCCATTCTCCATCTTCTTTCAAAACTTCAGTACCAACTTCAAACAGTATCTGTTCAGCAGTATAATTGGATTGAGAATTGGAAGAAACTTCTTCTAATTTTTGATGAGCTATGGCAAATAAATCCGCCATCCGTTGATATTGTTTAACTTCCTCTTCAAGAGCTATTTTCTCAACATAATGATGTAGCAAAGCACCAGTTGCTGGAAAGAGTGCTATCAATAAAATCAATATGTTATGCCAAAATGGATGAGTTTGTAAAATAGAATAGTTCCATAACCATTCTCCAAACATATGATCTGTCCACATGGTTACCATCAATATAACCCCCAAACTGAAAAGCCCGGTAATCACTTTATTCAAATGACGAGTTGTTTGCTTTTTTTGCTTGGCTATTTTTGCAAACCAATCTTTTTCATACATTATCCAACGATTATGCACTACATCAAGAGTTTGTTGATAATCTAACCAATCGTAAAAATTTAAAGCCCGAATTCCATCCCTTATCCAGCCTAATTCCTGCCGTTGATTACGCAAATAATGATCTGAAACTGAGTGATTTAAGCCGCTTAAATGCCAAAAAATTTGTACTCGTAAACCTTCAGCGAGAGTACGATAATCTAATACTTTGGTATGATAACGCCGCCAACCGACAAAACCCACTGTCAATGAACTACAAATAAACAAAATATAAAAAAACTCTTTTGTATCTTCGATATTAACTGAATAGGGACCTATTTTACTTAAACTTTTTTCAAAAGTAGTTGTATCTTCTGGTTTCCATAGAAGCA
>JAUCGN010000009.1 GCA_030378125.1 Thiotrichales bacterium HSG1
TTGATGTTATTGCTGCTGTTATACAAGGGAAATTTCCCTGTGTACAGATATTGATTGTGCGTGATGGCAAACATATTGGCAGTAAAGCTTTCTTTCCTAAAATTCCATTATCAGAACAGATTATGGAACTGCTGACAGCTTTTTTATCTCAGTATTATCTTAATCCTATCAATGATATACCCAAAGAAATTATTATTAACCATATTATTGATGATACAGAATTGCTAACACAAGTTATTAAACAACAGAGAAATCAATCAGTTTTGCTCCATTCTAAAGTGAGGGATAAACGAGCTAGATGGCTAAAAATGGCAGAAGAGAATGCTCAGATTAGTTTGTTACAAAACCAGCATAATCAATATCATGAACGAGTAGCATCTCTTACCATAGTTTTGCAATTAGAAGCAATACCGCAACGGATGGAATGTTTTGATGTTAGTCATACTCAAGGCGAGGCTACAGTGGCTTCTTGTGTTGTGTTTGATAATCATGGTTTTTGTCGTAATGAATATCGGCGGTACAATATCAATAATATAACTCCGGGAGATGATTATGCGGCTATGCGACAAGCGTTATTACGTCATTATAAACGTGCTACTCAATTGCCGGATATATTGTTTGTTGATGGTGGTAAAGGGCAAGTAAAAATAGCTAAAGAAGTGTTACAGGAGTTAGATAAAAAAATATATATTGTTGGCATAGCTAAAGGTCCTAGTAGGAAAGCTGGGTTAGAAACCTTAATTTTACCAGATAATTCATTGACTTTGAGTAAAGACTCACCCGCCTTACACCTTATCCAATTAATACGGGATGAAGCTCACAGGTCTGCTATCACTTCGCATCGAAATAAACGGGATAAAATAAGACGAACTTCAGTTTTGGAACAGATAGAAGGTATAGGCCCTAAACGCCGTCGCCAATTGCTAATTCATTTTGGTGGTTTGCAGGGTATTTCTAAAGCTGGAATATCTGAAATAATTAAAGTTCCCGGCATCAACCAGCAATTGGCTCAACAAATTTACGATTTTTTTGCAAAAGGTTCATTGGTACAGGATAAAAAATAGGTTATATAAGATGATACCTTCGCCAACATAGATAGTTGTTTCAGGAATGGAGCGAAGCAGATTTTCCGAAACTACTAATATTACTTGGGTTTCTGGAAATTGTACCTCATTCCCGAAACAACAAATTTTGAGATTGGCGAAGGTATTGTATAAATGCCCGATTTTTAATCATGGCTCTATCATACAAGGGCGAAATGATAACATATTATACATTACCGTTAGGATATGGATGACATTCTACTTATTCATCCTAACTATTATTTCAAAACTGTCAGAACCATTGGTTTTCAAAAGGTTGGAAATATTCAAATTATGGACGTGTGGAATATAGCATTGTCAAAAATTCGTCCAAAAAAATATCATAACTAGTAATTATTCTATCTATATCATCAGTGTAATGATTGTAGGCCATTACCGCTGGAATTGCGACAAATAAACCCATAGCTGTAGCAATCAATGCCTCTGAAATACCAGGAGCTATCATGGCTAGGGTAATTTGTTGCTGGTCTTCTAACGCATGAAATGAATTCATAATTCCCCAAACAGTACCAAATAGACCAATATACGGACTTACTGAACCCACAGTTGCAAGAGTTGCCAACTCAGATTCTAATTCGTCTATTTCCCGGCGTAAAGTTATTTGCATAACTCGTTTAGTATTTGTAGTTGAAATTTTACCATCAGTTCGTGACTTTAAAAATTCAGCATAACCAGCCATAAAAATTTTTTCGATTCCAACAATTTTATTACTACGAATATGTCTGTACAACACGTTTAAATCTTTACTTTTCCAAAATAATTCCTCAAAGTTATTTACCGTTTTATGCACATTTTTTAAATAATTGCTCTTGTAAAAAATCAAAGTCCATGAGTACAAAGAAATAAATAATAGTAACAACATAACCATTTGTACTAACAAACTGGCATCAAGGATTAATTTTATTAAAGATAATTCATTCATTTTAATATACTCATTTTTTGAAAGCATCTCCATATTACTCGACTATCAAGTTTTTGGCAAACTATCCTGAATATCGTTTATACTAACAATAGTTCGGATAGTTTATAGAAGTTAAAAAATATAGAGTATTCATCAAAAACAAATATGGCAAGTGGCAACATTACAATCAAATATCATGCAACACCAATAATTAACTTTAATGCTGTACCTATTGCTTCAAATGCTTCTTCCATATACACTCCCTGTGTTTTCTCACCTAACACCATTCTTGAGCTGCCAAAGGTCGACCTCCAAAAGATAAAGTTAGAATTAATCTGTCACAAGATTTTATTTAGAACTGATTTGTAGTTATTTGCTGAGTTTTATAACGTTCAATAACCTACAATATTTTTTGGTTGGTCACATATTCATCAAGTAACTGCTGAATTATTTTTTGGTACTGTGTATGATGTTTTTTTGCAGTGTTTTTAAAATATGCAACAGTATCAGAACTAAGAGAAATAGTTACTTCTGTATTTTGTTGTTTAAGTGCAAGCTCTTTAGGTAATGGTAGAAAATCAGGTATTAGATTTAAATCACCAACTGGCTCGTTACTATATAGAATTTCTTTGCTCATATAACTTTTTACCTTTTCGCCAATAACCAGCACCAAAAATACGAGTACAACCAGTTTGATAACGATGTTTTATTACCCACACAAAATGATATTCTATATTGTAAACTATATGACTACCATATCTATATTTCATCCATAATTTCTGTATAATTCAGAACAGTCTATCATACAGATAGGTAATAAATTTGCCCGTCTAAAAGACGTGGGGTTTAACCTTATTCTTGGAAAATAAATACAAACACAACCAAAAACAATAGTTGGAATAATTGATATGTAATATCCGAACTATTGCAAAGAAAAAGTTTGATAAAATTAATTTTCTTGGTACAATCATATATGTGGACTTGAAATGATATAAATGAAAAATCACGTCCAATCTTAAACTAATAATTCTTTGGTTTACTGTTGCCATTGCTGGTTGGAAATTCATTAAATGACACATAAAATTTTAATTTGTGATGACTCAGTTTCTATCCGACAAATGTTGGTATTAACTTTGAGTGATACCAAATACGATGTTACTGAGTCGAAAGATGGTATGCAAGCATTGGAGTTAGCAAAACAAAATGTTTTTGATTTAATTATTACTGATGTTAATATGCCACTGCTTGATGGTTTATCTCTAGTTACTAAATTACGTGTTTTACCCAACTATCGATTTAAGCCAATTTTATTGTTGACAACTGAGACAGATCCCCAAAAAAAGAAACAGGCCAAAGCCGCCGGTGCAACTGGTTGGATTATTAAACCTTTTGACCCAGATAAGCTGCTAGTCGCAATTAGAAAAGTGTTGAGGTAATAATGACAATAGACTTGACTCAAGTACGTGGTTTATTTTTTGAAGAAAGTTTTGAAAATCTTGATATTATGGAGTCTAGTTTATTAGACTTAGAGATTGAAACTTTTGATGAAGAATTGATTAATAATATTTTTCGGGCTGCACATTCTATTAAGGGGGGGGCAGGAATTTTCCAACTTGATGATATAGTTACTTTTGCTCACAATGCAGAAACATTGTTAGATGAAATCCGAGAAAAAAAACATACCATTAGCCAAACTTTAATTGATTTGTTGTTGGGAGTTGGTGATATATTACGCATGATGTTACTAGCATCTAAAGATGAAGTTACATATGATGCTGAAAAAGTCCAAATCTGTCAAAATGAATTACAAAGGATATTAGCAAAACCTGTTTCGGAAGAAATCCCAGATGATATAGTTCAAACAGAAATTGAAGTTCCAGATGAAACTGAAAAATTAGTTGTAAAAAAATGGCATATAGAGTTTAAACCAGAATTAGAAATTTTAAAAACTGGTAATGATCCAATTAATTTATTTGGAGAACTGCAAGAGTTAGGTGAACTGGAAGTTGAGGTAAATGTAGATGAAATACCAAACTTTGTCGATATTGACCCACAGTTATGTTACCTAACTTGGGAACTTATTTTACACACAAGTGCTACTCAATCTGATATTGAAGAGATTTTTGAATGGGTTATAGATGAATGTGAATTGGATATTACTGAATTTAATTCTGATTCATCCAAAAATATAAAAGTTAATACAGAGAATCAAGAAAGAACAGAAATTGTTGAAAATACCACTCCTGAAATAGAAAATCTTCCTGATATTCCAGCTCCCGAAAATATTACAGAAAAACCAATTATCAAGGATGTAGCAAACAAACATATTCAAAGCAATACTGATTCTATTCGAGTTGGAATAGATAAAATTGATAATTTAATCAACATTGTAGGTGAATTAGTTATTACTCAATCTATGTTAGATCAAATTGGGGAAAACTTTAATAGTTCGGATATCTGCCAATTACAAGATGGATTGGCTCAATTGGAGCGTAACACCAGAGAATTACAAGAAAATATAATGCGGATTAGAATGTTACCAATTAGCTTTTCTTTTAATCGATTTCCGCGTTTAGTTCATGATTTAAGTACTCAATTAGGCAAAAAAGTTGAACTTGTTTTATCAGGTGAAAATACTGAATTAGATAAAACTGTGCTTGAAAAAATGAGCGATCCACTGGTGCATTTGGTACGAAATTCTCTTGATCATGGTATTGAATTACCAGAACAACGTAAACAAGCTAGTAAACCAGAAGTTGGGCGACTACATCTAAACGCATTTCATCAAGGTGGTAGTGTTGTTATTCAAATAACTGATGATGGAGCCGGTTTTGATACTGAAAAAATTCGAAATAAAGCGGTGCAAAAAGGTTGGATAACCTCAGAGGAAGTTATAACTGAAGAACAATTACATGAATTTATCTTTCAACCCGGTTTTTCTACTTCTGAAGAAGTTAGTGATTTATCTGGACGTGGAGTAGGGATGGATGTTGTACGCCGTAATATCAGAGATTTGGGTGGTTCAATTGAGGTAAAATCTACAGTTGGTGAAGGTTCGAGATTTACCATTCGCTTACCATTAACTTTAGCAATTTTAGATGGTCAGTTAGTACGAGTTGGCAAAGAAATTTTTGTGTTACCATTGCTTTCCATCATAGAATCATTGAGAGTACAAAATAGTTTAGTTAATTCTTTTACTGGGGCGGTGGAGATTTACAAATTAAGAGATGATTATATCCCCATTTTACGTTTATATAAAATATTCGAACTTGAAGATACTATTACTAAGTTAGAACAAGGTTTATTAGTTATCGCCGAAGGAGATGGTCAAAAAATTGGGTTATTTGTTGATGAGTTATTATCCCAACAACAGATAGTAATCAAAAACTTAGAAAATAATTATAAAAAAGTGCAAGGTGTTTCTGGAGCAACTATTTTAGGTACTGGCAATGTAGCTTTAATTTTAGATGTTACTGGATTAATTCAACTTTTTAAAAATAAAACCAAATCCCCAACACATCTACCTTTGGGAGCGATTCGTTATGAATAGTGATATAAATGGCGATACTGCCAATAAATATTTAACTTTTATCTTGGCAACGGAAGAATATGCTATAGATATTTTACGGGTGCAGGAAATAAAAGGTTGGAGTAAAGTTACTCAGATTCCAAATACTCCAAGTTATATTTGTGGGGTGATTAACTTGCGTGGTACGATTGTGCCTATTGTTGACTTACGGTTGCGATTTAATCTTGATTTTCAGACGTATGGTTCTATGACAGTGGTGGTTGTGGTTAACGTCATTTCATCCAACAATAAAGAACGGATTATGGGGGTTGTGGTTGATGGAGTGTCTGATGTATATGATGTAACCGAGACAGAAATTAAACCACCGCCTGATTTTGGGAGTGTTATTAGTACTGAATTTGTTAAAGGTCTAACTACAGTTAGCGATAAGATGGTGATTGTATTAGATATTGATAAGTTACTAAATTCAGATGAACTGGCTATTATTGATGGATTGAGTTAATAGTGATCAAAAAACCTTATAGCTTTTCAGATAAATATATGAGAAAATTTATTTTCCGAAAAGCTATGAGTTAACAATTATTTCTCCAATAACCTAGGCATCATTTCCACAAAATTACAAGGTCTGGTACGGTAATCTAATTGAGCTTGAATAATTTTATCCCAACCAGTTCTACAAGCTCCCGAAGAACCGGGTAAACAAAAAATGTAAGTGCCATTAGCCACTCCAGCTACGGCTCTGGATTGCAAAGTTGAAGTACCAATTTCATCATAAGATATAGTTCTAAATAACTCTCCAAATCCATCCAGAAATTTATCAAACAATGGCTGGATAGCTTCTGGAGTACAATCTCTACCAGTAACTCCAGTACCACCGGTGATTATGACCACCTGAATATCCAATGTAGCAATCCATTTGGAAACTATAGCCCGCATTTGATAAATATCATCAGGTACAATAACTTTTTCCGCCAAATTATGTCCAACTCCAAGTAAACGATCTACCAGAGTTTTGCCTGAAGTATCATTTTCTTCTGTACGACTGTCTGAAACAGTGAGAATTGCTATGTTGAGAGGGATAAACTTTCTTTGGTCCGACATATTTTAATATTCCTAGTTATAAATGTATTTCTTGTAGCCATAAATAAAAATAAATTCCAAAAACTGGTTTCAAAAACTTTATAAGGTTCATCTTTGTACAGGACAATTTTTTGTCAAAATTAAGATTTTCAGGATTAACAGTATTTTTTACACCAATGATTTATAAATATTTTTTCCTGAAAATCCTATAATTCTGTAAATCCTGATTCTAACAATTAAAATACATTTAAGTCAAATAATTATCTAAAGTTACGCAGAAGAAAAATAAGAATAACTAATAGTTAGGACTTACGCATTGACAAGTTCATCATATTATGAAACTATTTAAATACAATAAGTTACTATATGAAAAACTTCCTTTATCTTCTTATATTTTGTTCAACTTATACCTTTGCCTGTTGGGAAGATATGACAATACCTTCTGATAAACCGGTTACTTTTATTTTGGCTATGGGAGCTAATACTATTGATGAAAATGGTAATAGGCTATTGAAAGCTAATGATGATGCTCAAAAGTTTGCGGATACAATAGCACAAGTATTAAAACTAGAAGAGCATAATAAATGTATTATAAAAGATGTAAAACAAGAACAATTTAAACGTAATTTAGAGAAATTACAAATATTAGCACAACCACGAGATACAGTTTTTATATATTTTTCTGGTCATGGTACTAAGTTACCAGATAGTAATGAAGATGAAGTTTATGACGATAAATATTGTTATGATGAAGCTTTTGTTGTAAATAATAATTTTGGCACTGGAATTCATAAAGTTAGGGATGATTTTTTTGTAAAGCAGGTAAATAAGATACCTACCAACAATATTATAACTACTGTTGATTTCTGTTTTTCAGGTGGTGTTTTACGTGGTACAAAAAACTGTTTAAATGTAAAATCTAAAAACTGGTCTTTCTCTCATAATAAAGAAGAGCCTATTTTTAAATCTAATTGTCCTGTTAGTGATATGAAAAAACTGAAAGGTAAAGTTTATATGGCTTCAAAAGAGAATGAAATAGCTTGGGAATTTGATAATGGTGGAATTTTTACCACTTTTTTTGTTAAAAATATACGAATATATAAAAAATTTGATAAAGCATTTGAAATAACTGCCAAACAGGTAAGAGATATAACTAGTCTTAGAGGATGTGATCAGTTGCAGCAACCACAACGTAGACCTTAAGGATAAATATGCAAAATATTGATGATGATATTGCATTGAAACTAATGCGTGCAGGCCATGAAATTGGTTTGGAAATACTCTATAAGCTTTATTTCCCTAAATTAAGATATAAAGTATTAAAATTAATAAGTAAATATGCAAACCATGACGTTTCTAGACAAAAAGATGAAATAGCAGATGAAATTTGTCAAGAGGTTTTTTATAATTTTTATAACAAGATAGATATATTTCAAGAAAAATGTAGTGTTATGACTTGGTTATCCAATTTAGCTTATAACAAAACTATAGACTATCTTAAAAAAGAAGGAAAAGGACATCCGAATAGGTGGTCATATGAAAAAATTACACCCAAAGACTTGCAAAAAGAACCTATTTTTAGTGAAAGTTTAGAAGATGAACAGAAAAAGACTTTTTTTAGAATAGAAATTGAAAATTATGAACAAGAAGAAAAAATTTTTTGTTATGCACAATGTATTGATAAAGCTCTTACAAAAATTGATGTAAATAGCTTGGAATGTTTAAAAGTTTTAATATTTTCTTTACAAAAACTGTCTATAATAGATATAGCTAAAAAAATGAGTATTAGCGATAAAAAGGCTAAATCCATTTTAAATGATTGTAAAGATAATATTAAGAAAAATCCAAATTGTATGTTGATATTAATGTTATTTTATGAATTTGGATTATCTCAAAAGGATTTAGTAAACATTCTTGAAAAAGAACCACAAGATATTGGTAACTTAATAACTAGTTGTAGAAATATGTTGAGAAATAACATTGATTTAAAAGATTGTTATGAAAAATGTAAGGATACATAAAAATGATTAATAAAGATGATGAAGAAAAAGCTTTTAAAATAGCAATGCACACTGAATTAGAATGGCAAAAGCTTAAAGCTAGAATAGATTCTGATAAAAAAAATACCGAATCAATAGAGAAATTAACAAAGAAAGGTATTTATAAATGGTTTGATTGTAAACCACTGTCTTTGGAAGTAGCTTATTTTAATTGGAGACCAATTTTCTTAGTTATTGTTTATACTATTGTAGTTGTTATGACAACAATAAAAATGACACCAATTATGGTTCCAATAGAAGATGATATAACTTATCTAAAACCAAAGTCTTCTAATATACGAATAACACAGAATAGTTGTCCATCAGGCTATACTTTAATTGACACTGAAGGAAATAAACAAGCTAAACAAGAATCGCTTAAAATGAAAATAGATTTGGAACATTTTAATGTGAAAGTTAATGAACTTGAAAAGATAAATAATACAGCATATCTATTAGAAGTTTTTCTTCCTGAAACATTATCACAAGAATTGCTTAATTTTTGGTCTACAGACAATGATATTAATGTCGTATTAATACCAAATTGTAAGATGAAACTAGTATTTATAGCACATACAAAATAATCATATGGAAAGAGTTTTATTACTTAGAAAATACCGATTATTCAATTTTATCAGTGCAACGTTGCAAATACACTTTGGCAGCTAAATCATCTTTATTTACCTCTAAAACTTTTTCAAACAATGGTTTAGCATCCTTATATTCACCCCAATGATATAGTACAAATCCCTCTTCAAAAGTGTCTCTGGTCTGGTCTTTTAACTCCAAACCAATAGCCGAATCAGCATCATATATCTCATATACAGTAACAACCTCGGTTTTACCTTTTACCTGCACTGCATCAATTACCCGAATATGATATTCCAACGGGTCTTTTAAACGCAAATAAGTTTGTTCAGTGATTAATAAAGGAGTACCATAAATTTTGGTCAAACCTTCAACTCTGGAAGCAACATTTACAGTATCGGAAATAACTGTACTATCCATCCGGTTCAAGCCACCAACTGTACCTAACATTGCCGGCCCACTATTAAGTCCAATTCCAATTTCCATCGGTTTTAAACCGGTTTTCTCTAACATTTCATTATGTTCGATAAGTTTATTTAACATAGCTATTCCACCCTGAACTGCGTTATCAGCACATTTTGGAAATATAGCCATAATAGCGTCACCAATATATTTATCAATTATACCTTTGCTTTCAGTAAGGATAGGTTCCATTCCAGTCAAGTACATATTTATAAAATCAAATACTTCTTTAGGACTCATAGTTTCTGACAAAGCAGTAAATCCTCGAATATCAGAGAATAAAACAGTTATATCTTTTTCAATATGATCGCCTAAATTTACTTCAATAATACTTTCTTTTTCCAAAAGACTTAAAAATTGCCTAGGCACAAAACGTTCATAAGCTTGGTTAAGTTTATATAACTTTTGTTGTTGAGCTTTTGCGAGTTGTTCAGAAAGAATCTCCAGTTCGGTATTTTTATTCTGCAATTCTATATTTTGTTGTTTAACTTGTGCTTCAATACGTTTACTTTCAGTTATATCTTGACTAAAACCCTTAAGGTAAATTGGAGTATCAAAATCATCATATTCTAGCTCGGCTTGAGAACGCAAAGTACGAATTTGCTTATCTGGCCAAAGCACTCGAAACTCTATTTCAGCCGTCTCTTCACCTATAATGCAATTTTCCAATAAAGAGTCAACCTTTCCTTTATCTTCTGGATGAACCTGTTCTATAAAAGCTTCGTATGTTGGTGTATATTTACTTGGGTCGATTGCGTAATTTAAACAATCTTGAATTGAACGAGATACTGTTCCCATTTTAATATCCCAAATCCAACTTCCCACTGAAGCCATCCGTTGAGCATCTTCCAACAATTCTTCACTTTTACGCAGTTTTTCTGTACGTTCAGTGACTTGCTGCTCTAAAGTTTCAGAATAATTGGTTAATTTTTGAGTAAATTGACTTTGTTCAACTAGTAAAAGCTTACGTTCAGTTATATCTTGTAAAGTATTGATTGCATAGATGACGTTATCATTTTCATCAAAAATTGGAGTACCCCAAATTTCCAAAGGGATCATCGAATCATCACGATTAATCTCTACGTTATCAATATTAGAATATTCTCCTTCCAACGCTAATGTAAAGGGCAATTTCTCTTTGGGATATAAATCTTCAGTTTCAGCAAGATAAAAAGGACGATTGATTAATAACTGTTCTATAGAAAATATTGGTGAATCCAATCCTAAATGACGCTTAACTTGCTGATTCATAAAGAAAATATCTTCAGTTATAGTAATAACTATTACTCCGACTGGCATGGATTCCAAAAACTGCATCAGCCGGTTCTTATTTTCGACTTCTAAACGTAATGTCTCTGCTTTAAGTTTAGCAACATTGAGATGAGTTTTGATTCTGGATACCAGTTCATCTTTAAACACCGGTTTGGTAAGATAATCATTGGCTCCACTTTCAAACCCAAGTACCATGTCCATAACTTGATTTTTAGCAGTCAGCAAAATTATTGGTAATTCGTCAGCTGCCCAAGTTTTACGAATTTCTTTGGTAACTTCATAACCACTTTTAACCGGCATCATAATATCTAACAAAATGATGTCGGGACGTTCCATATTTTCCAATAATTCTAATGCTTTTACTCCAGATTCGGCTTGTACTATGTTATAGTTCAATAAAGACAAATGATTTACTAATACCTGTATATTAATCGGCTCATCATCAACAATTAATACTGTATATTTACCCGGAATTATTATTTCTACATCGAAGTTTTTAGGCTGCTCCTCAACTATTTCTTCAGTAAGCTTGGGTAGATTTGAATCATCTTTAAGAGATTGTTTAGTAACAATTTTAGACAATTCATCATTTGTGGTTGTTACTTGGATAAGTGGCAAAATAAAAGTAAATTTTGAACCTTGCTCTAAACCTGATTCTACACATATATGCCCACCATGCAAACTAACCAATTGATGAGTAACAGCTAATCCTAAACCAGTTCCACCATAAGTTCTAGCTGTAGAACCATCAACTTGTTCAAATGCCTGAAAAATATTGGTTAACTTATCAGAAGGAATTCCAATTCCGGTATCAGTAACAGTTACTGCGAAACCTTCTGTGGTTATTTCAGCAGATATTGTAACTGCACCTTGTTTAGTAAATTTAATCGCATTGCCAACTAGGTTAAGTAAAATTTGTTGTACCCGATTTTCATCGGCATTTGCAGGAGCTAAATCAGATGCAATATTATTAATTAATTCAATATTTTTCTTTTCAAGCAATGGTTTACTGAGGGCTAAAACCGTCTCTACAACGGTGTACATATTTACCTTACTTATTTGTAAGTCAAAATCTTGTTTTTTTAGTTTGGAAAAATCTAAAATATCATTGACTAAATTGCTCAGCCTCCTACCACTGGATACAATTATTTTAAGATTAGTTTCCAACTGGTTATTGATCTCACCTGCTACTCCATCTATCAATGATTCTGCAATCCCAATGATACCGTTGAGAGGAGTGCGTAATTCATGTGAGGTGTTAGCCAAAAATTCGTCTTTTAATTTATCTGCTTCCCGCAGTTGTTCAGCTATCTTTTGTTCCTTCTCCAATTCACGTTGTTTAATTAATAATTTATATTTTTGTAGTCGTATATAGCTGATAATAATAGCTAAAATTACTATTAAATATAAACTATAAGCCCACCAAGTCTGCCAAGGTGGAGGTAATACTTTAATTTTAATAGAGGTTCCAACTTCATTCCAAATACCATCATTATTACTGCCACGAACTCGAAAAGTATAAGTTCCATATGGTACACTGGTGTAATAAGCGTTACGGCGATTACCAATAAAATTCCACTCTTTTTCTAAACCTTCCAATTGATAAGCATAGTTATTTTTCTCTGGTTGTAAGAAGTTTAAAGCTGCAAATTCAAAAGAAAAGAAAGATTGCTGATAATTTAATACAATTGATTTAGTTGTGTTAATTTGTTGGGGTAAAGTTTTTCCAATTGGTACGGTTCGATTAAAAATTTTAAAATCAGTGATGACAATTGGCGGTACATAAGGATTATCTTTGACTTTTGTGGGATGGAAAATGTTGAAACCTTTGATGCCACCAAATAGAAATTGACCAGTGTTAGTTTGGTGATAAGCTTCCCTAAATTCATTGCTTTGCAAACCATCTAATACATCATAGTTACGGAAAGTTTTTTTAACTGGATCAAATTTGGACAATCCATCATTGGTGCTTATCCAAAGATAACCTTGCTCATCTTCTAAAATTCCATAAGTAACGTCATTGGCTAAACCATCTGCTTGCTGATAACGAGTAAATATTTGATTTTCCCGATCTAATAGATTTAAACCACCACCCTGTGTACCAATCCATAAACGATGTTGGCTATCTTCATAGACTGCAAACACATTGTTATTGCTAATACTATTAATATTGTTTGGATCATGTTGATAAACGGAAAAAGTTTTAGTTTTAGGATTGAATTTGTTTAACCCACCGCCATCAGTACCAATCCATAGAAAACCGGCGAAATCTTCATAAATGGATAAAACACTGTTTTCACTGAGACTATTTAAACTATTTGGGTCATTTTTATATTGGGTAAATAACTTGCGGTCGAATTTATTCAGCCCTTCCCTAGTTCCCAACCATAAGTTGCCAGATCGATCTTCATAAATTGCTCGTACCATGTCATTGCTTAAACTATTAGGATCGTCAGGATTGGCAAGATAATGGGTAAATTTTTGTTCAGTAAATTTATTTAAACCACCGCCAAAAGTACCAACCCAAACGGTACCTTCCCGATCTTCATACACTGACCATACATCATCATGACTTAAACTATTAGGATCGTTAGGCTCATGTTGATAACGGGTAAAATTTCCATTAGCAAATTTATTTAATCCTCCACCTAAAGTTCCAATCCAACAAGTATTATCTTTATTAACGTAGATAGAGGAGACGGTGTTGTGGCTTAAACTGTTAGAGTTTTGGGAATTATTTTTATAATGAACAAATTTATCTCGATACTGATCAAATTTATTCAGATTACCACCGTCAGTACCAATCCACAATGCACCAGCTCGATCTTGATAGATCGACATAACATAGTCATTACTTAAACTGCGTGGATTTTGGGGGTCGTTAATGTTGTGGAGAAATTTATTTTGGGTGGGTAGGTATTGCTCAAGTCCGCCGTCAGTGGCGATCCATATGTTATTAGAACTGTCTGCATAAATTGCCCAGATAGTATCATTATTTAAACTGTCAGGGTTTTGTGGGTCATTTTTATAACGGATAAACTGGTTATTTTTAAATAGGTTAAGCCCATTTCCCATAGTTCCAACCCACAAATCACCATTGTGATCTGCAAAAATATCGGTAATATTATCACCGCTTAAACTATTGGGATTTTTGGAGTCATGCCGATAGTGAGTAAATTGTTTATTTTTGGGATCGAAACTATCTAAACCATTGCTTTCGGTGCCTATCCATAAAATCCCATTTTTATCAACATGAACTCGCCATAAAACATCACTAGCTAAACTGTTGGAATTGTTGGGATCATGTCGATAATTAGTAAATTTTTTTCCATCAAAATGATTTAAACCAGTGTCATAAGTTGTGATCCATAAACCGGTTGTATCTTCAGCAATGGCCAATACACCGTCACTACTCAGACTGTTAGAATCATCTGGATCGTGTTGATAAAGGGTAAAATTATCCAGTTGCTGATTGTATTTGGCTATTCCACCATCGTTTATACCAATCCATAAATTTCTGGCTTTATCTTCATAAATAAAAACAATAAAGTTACCACTTAAACTGTTGTTATCATTTGGTTCATGACGATAATGGGTAAATTTGTAACCATCATATTTGTTCAAGCCATCTTGCGTACCAAACCACATAAAGCCTTGACTATCTTGTAAAATAGCATAAACCGTACTTTGCGATAGTCCATCTTTGCGAGTCAAATGTTCAAAATCTTGCCCATAAGTGGATAAGCTGACTAATAATAGAAGTATTTTACAGTAATTATTCATCTATCAAACCTAAAGGCTTGAACTCCAAAGTTTAATTTGTTTCTATTTGACTGGTTAAGTAGACATCTTTCCTAAATAGAACATATTACAAATAATCACTAAGTTGGAGTCCAAAGCAGAGCTTTGTATGTTTAAGCAGTTATAAATACGTTGCCAATATGTAATAAATGTTAAAATTGTTTACCCACAAGGCTTTGCTTTGAAGTTCTTATTTTAAGACTAGTGGATACACTTGTTAATTTAGGAAGGATGTCTAGTTTATATCTTGTACGAAGAACCATTACAATGCCATATTATCATATTTAACCTTAATTTTGGACATTTAATGGAAGGTTCACTATCTTGTTTAGGACTATCGTAAAATCATAGGTAGTCCCAAATAAAATAATGATAGCTTCAAAAAATTTGTCCGGTTTCAAAAACTTGATAGGTTTACCACTACCTATTTTAGGATTACCAAATTATCTTCTCCAAAATGCTGGAGTTAATAGAACTAGCAGGGTAAAAATTTCCAATCTAGCCAATAACATGGTGAAACTTAAAATCCACAAACCAGCATTTCCTATTTCTCCGTAATGTTCAGTAACATCTCCCAATCCGGGTCCAGTCATATTTAAAGTTGCCGCAATACCAGAAAAAGCAGTCATAGCGTCTGCACCAGTCGCCATAAACAAAATAGACAAAAATACATAACTAAATATATATAAAAAGGTAAATCCCCACACTGCTTGCGATACACTGTCCGGAATTTTTTTATTATCAATCTTCACCATGATTACAGCATTAGTATGAATTAAACGCATAATTTCTCTTATTGCCTGTTTATACAATAAAATAAATCTAATTACCCTAAAACCTCCAGCCGTTGAGCCAACACAACCTCCAATAAAACCACTACCTAAAATTAAAATTGGTAAAAATAATGGCCAAGTACTGAAATCATCAATGGCATAACCGGTACTACTAATAATTGAAATGACCTCAAAACTACCGTAACGCAATGCTGACCAAAAACTATGATGTTTAGTATCTTCACTGTGCAACATCAAGGTTATAACAGTAACTACTATTAAAAATAAAACGATATAAATAAAAACTCGACCCTGTACGTCTCGCCAATAATAACCCAAATCTAATTTATTCCAAGCTACAAAATGAACGGTAAAATTAAGGCTCCCCAAAATTATAAAAAACATGGCAATACCTTCTATTACTGGACTTTTAAAATAGCCTAAACTTTCATCATGGGTAGAAAAACCTCCAGTGGCAATGGTAGAGTAGCTATGACCTATCGCATCAAATAAGCTCATACCTGCTAACCAGTAAGATAAAGCACAAGCAATAGTCAGAATAATATAGATATATAGTAAAGTTTTAGCGGTATTTTCCAAACGAGGAGTGAATTTTTCATCTCGCATGGGGCCGGGAGTTTCAGCCCGATATAGTTGCATTCCACCAATTCCTAACATGGGCAAAACTGCAACTGCTAACACGATAATTCCAAGCCCACCTAACCATTGCAACTGTTGACGATAATACAGTATAGATTGTGGCAAGTCATCTATATGCTTAATAACTGTTGCACCAGTTGTAGTAAATCCAGAAACTGACTCAAAAACGGCTTGAGCAATAGTTAAATCCATGTCTGATAAGAATAAAAATGGCAATGCACCAACTACACTTAGCACAGTCCAAAATATTGCTGTGATTAAAAATCCATCATGTAAATGTAGTTCTTTTTTGGCTTTTCTAGCTGGGAGCCAAAGTAATACACCAATGGTAAACATAACACAAAAAGCAATGATAAATGCTGTTAATCCATCATCTTGATACCAAAGAGACACACAAATGGGTGGCAATAGAGTGATGCTGAAGGATATTATTAATAAACCTAAAATACGTTGAGTAACAGAGAGGTGCATTACCAGTTACCAATTTGTAAGGAGCTTATACGGTTACAATTGATAGAATGATGTGAGGTAAGGATTGCCATACCACCTTGCTTGGCATGTTTTTCCAACCAATTTTCCAGCATTTTTATAGCTGTTTTATCAAGTGCTGTGAATGGTTCATCTAGTATCCACAGTGCTGTTTTACTAACTAATAAACGGGCTAAAGCAACTCTACGTTGTTGACCGGCGGATAGGGTATGAGTTGGAACATCTTCAAACCCATATAACCCAACTTGATCTAATGCATTGTTGAGTTCAATATTAATTGGTTGTTTACTTAAAGATCGCGCTATGGCTAAATTTTCCAGAGGAGTTAGCTCTCCTTTTATTCCCGGATGATGACCAATATAGGCTAAATCTGCCCAATATTCTTCTTGAACTTTTTGAATATCCTCATTATTCCAATATACAAAGCCTTCTGTGGGTAGAGTTAAACCACATAATATACGCAGCAAACTGGTTTTACCACTACCGTTATGACCTTCTACTTGTAGCAACTCACCAGTGGACAGACTAAAGTTTAAGTCGTTAAACAATACTCGGTCATCCCGAATACATTGTAAGTTTTCAATTTTAATGTTATTAATTAGTGAGGTATTTGACATTTAATATGATTCAACTCTTAGTTATTCACATTTAGCGAAAAGTAATATATCAAAAAATTCAACATGAAACAATCAAAAAAATTCATAAAAAATATCCAATTGCTTGCCAATATTGATTATGAAGTTTCATAAAAATATTTTTGTCTAGGGGTGTTAGATTATGGTCATTATATATTGCACATGGGAATAACTTAAACTTGAGTATATTCCATATAGGTGTCGGATTACGCTACCTAGGTTCAATACCACATTAAGTATATTTACAACAACCGCTCGAGACGTGCTACATAATTGACTGGTGTGTGATCGGCAAAATGTTCTGGTGGATCAAACCAACGTCTATAATCACCGATATTTTTTATATCTAAACTATCTCGATCCTTTGTAATAAAATCTTGGCTGGGATTGACTAACATCAGGTTATCACCAGTTATATAATGTAATTCTCCAACATGGGAAAAATCAAATAATCCATCTGGTGGAATAAAAGTGATAGCATCGCGATGGTTTACAACTCGATAAACATTTACCGCAATCAAACTTTGAGCAAAATGGCTATTTCCCACCCGTGGAGAACCAAATGTGTAAGTGGCGGCTGGTGGTTTTTTAGATGCTGCTAAAGTAGCTAAAGCTGCTCCCATACTGTGACCGGTGTAGAAAATTGGTACCTTTAAAATTTCCAAATAACTTGCTACCTCATCCCAAACTTTCTCAAGAGCCTCTTTAAACCCCTGATGCACCATTCCACCATGAGGCCATCTAGTCAGTACGGTATTTAAGTTAGATAACCAATCTTGAATTTCATGGCTACCTCGAAATACCAAAATTGCAAAATCATCAGATTCAATCACACTGCATTGCGTATTGGAATTATCAAAAAATTTAGTCTCTTCTAATTGTACCGAATTAAGAATTTTACGCCGGATCGAAAATTTTTTTTGATAAATTAAACGGGACAGTTCTGCCATCCATACAGCATTAATTTTATTATAATTTTTAAATTTAAGTTGTATTTTTGGATATTCACCAGAAAAATACTGGGTATTTTCATCGGGAGTGAATAAAGCCTGCCAACTGTTATTGAAATTAGTAGCCATTGTGTAAAATTAATTCCAGTACCATTTTGCTACCAAAATAAGCCAACACTAGCACCAAAAAACCTCCAATAGTCCAACGTATTACAGTTTTACTTCGCCACCCGTAATGCCAATGTCCCCACAATAATACCGCAAACACCAACCAAGCAATTATTGATAAGGTGGTTTTATGAACTAAATGTTGAGCAAAGATATCTTGTAAAAAAAATATTCCGCTTAATAAACTAAAACTCAAGAATATAAAACCAACACTAATTATTTGAAATAACAGAGTTTCCATCACTTGTAATGGTGGCAACTTTTTTAATACCCAACCAGGATGTTTGTGGTGTAAATGGTGATCTTGCAAGGCTAAGAATGCCGCTTGAATAGCAGAAATTGTTAACAAACTATATGCAATTATGGACAGCAAAACATGTAACGTTACTCCAAATTGAGTATCGGAAGATAAAATTCTTTCAGTAGGAAAGTAACTTTCTAGTCCTATGGTCAATGCTGCTATTGGAAATAATATAATTATCAAATTTCCTACAGGTTGACGTAAAACACTTAACAATAACAGTATCGCAATAACCCACGCTATCATAGAAGCTGCATTAAAAAAACCTAAATTTAGACCGATTGGTGTTACCATACTTTGTTGTAACACCATTGCATGAAAAATTATGGCCAGTCCTCCAAATAAAAATATAAAATTTTTAGAGGTAATTTGGTAAATTTTAAAAAATGAAGCCAAAAGATAGAAAAAAATTGCACCAAATATGTTCACTGTTTCCATAATGTAATTACCAATTAAAACGAATTTAAAGCAACCTTAATCTAAAAAATTATTTTTTGGCTTGAAATTAAACTATAAACTATAATATAATCACGAGCGGTAGGAATCCAAATTTTATTGAGATTAAAGCACCAATATCTATAGTAAATGGGATACGATCCCATCAGCTAGTTTGGGTTCAAACCAGGTTGATTTAGGAGGCATTATCTGTTCGGCATCGGCAACTGCCATTAGCTGTTGCATACTGGTTGGGTACAGTGAAAAAGCTATTTTCATTTCACCACTGTCAACTCGTTTTTCCAATTCGGTCAAACCACGAATACCGCCAACGAAATCAATTCTTTTGACGATAATATCACTAAATAATGTTTGAGTATTTTGATGATTTGGAGCAATTTTCAATAGTTTTTGATACATTTT